>JBBROJ010000011.1:0-61763 GCA_038229495.1 Chthonomonadales bacterium | reverse complement strand
ATTGGGGCGTTTAACTGTATTTTGGGTATCTCGGTTGGGGGTTGGCCGCCAAACCCGTGGTTTTTTTACTTTTGCTTGATTTTAACCTGGGGGGGGGGGGGCTTTTTGTTCCGCCCCCCCCCCCGCCGCTTGTTCTATTTGCCTGGATTCACGAGCTTCTGAACTTCAGGAGTGTTCAGATTATCCTTCGTCACAACCGTCATGCCGCTGTTGATGAACTTCTCACCGACGGGCTGCTTCCGAATCGCCTTGAGAACCGTCTTCACACCCTTGTAGCCCATCTGAAACGGATCCTGAACGATGGTCGCATTAATAATTCCATCGGTAAGGGCCTTTATCTCTTCATCGGAGGAATCGTACGCCACGAGCTTCACCTTGCCGGCCAGGCTCTTCTGCTTGAGCGCGTTGGCCGCTCCCACGCCGTTCGGCTCGTTGGCAGCGAAGATGCCCGTGATGTCCGGGCTGGCGGTCAGCATATTGATTGTCGCTTCCGTTCCATCTTTAGCGTCGTTTGCTTGCAGCTCGCTGACAAGCTGAATGCCCGGAAACTTCTTGATGCCCTCTTTGAAGCCGTTCTGTCTATCATCCGATGAAGCCGACCCCTTCTGAAAGTAGAGCAGGCCCACCTTGCCCTTCTCTCCCATTGCCTTTGCCAGCGACTCGGCCGCCCTGCGCCCACCTTCGACGTTGTCGGTGGCGATGTAGGCGAGCGAAGCGTCCTTATTGGTAACGCCGGAATCGATGGTAACGACAGGGATTCCCTTCGCCTTCGCGTCCAGCAGCGGCTTGTTGAGCGCGGTCGCATCAGTAGCCGCCAGCACGATTCCGTCAACCTTGCCGGTAATCTTGGTTTCGACGAGATTTACCTGGTCGGTGATATTCCCTTCGTTTGCCGGTCCGGCCCAATCGATGAGAACATTCTCTTCACTCCCGGCCTTCTCCGCGCCTGCCTTCACCGCCTGCCAGAACTGATGCTTCGTGCCCTTCGGCATCACGGCGATTGTAAGCCGCTTGCCGACGGTGCCGCCGCCTCCACCCGCCGGATCTGCTCCGCCACTTGTCTCGGCAGGTTTCTCTTTAGGACATCCCATCACCGTAACGGCAAGCAGCGATGCTGCTATCAGGCCGCCAAGTCTCGTCCACCCGTGCGCGCGCATATGTTATCTCTCCTTTGAAAACCAGTATGAATGATGGCGTCATCCGCATCTATTTCTTGTTGTTATCGAGTCACGCATCTGTTCAAATGGTTGTCCGTCATGGTTCCATTGTACCATAGCATCCAGGCTCGAAGAGCGTGGGAATCCGTCGGGCGTCAGTGGTGCATTTCAGGCTGGGGTTTCGGCTTTCGGTATTCTCGCGAGTATCTCGTTAAGGTTTTTGCTCGCCTCCTCTATGTCGTAGAGATTCTGCAATCCCATCCAGAATTCCGCCGTCGTGCCGAAGAAGGCGGCCAGTCTGCATGCCGTATCGGCAGTCACAGCACGGCGCTTGTGAAGAACGTCGGACGCGCGCGTCTGAGGCACGCCAATTGAACAGGCAAGCCTGTAGGCGGTAATTCCCATTGGAAGCAAAAACCCTTCGCGCAGCACCTCTTCCGGATGAATGTTTGGCAGTCTGTCCAGCTCTTTAGTCCTCCGGACTCATCCGTGGCTTAGCCCAATCCTCTTTCCCCATTCGCCAAGGTGGGGGTTGCCCTGGAGGAAATCGTCGGGACCGTTGATAAAGGTTACATCGGGCGAGTGCGGTGAAGCCCACCAGGTCTGTAAACATGATGGCGGCGGCCCTGCGCGTGGGCTGTCACTCATCTGCCGCAACCACCCTCGGCTATTCCGGCAATTCTTCTGTCGAATGTAATGTCAGCCAGTCAAATGGTGTCATGGCGGGCACGACTGCGGAGGCCCGGGCGAGCATTTCGTGGTCTAATGTTTCGTGGTCTAATGTAATGAGGGTGGTGGAGGCCTCAACACTTATGAGCACGTAAAAGGAGTCAGCGCCACGGAGTTTGTGAGATGCCGCGAGAGAAGCCGCTCGAACACAACACGGAAGAGTGATATCTACCAGGACGATTCCAGGGACACTTGTTATCAGTTCTTGTGCTGCGGCGACCAACTCCAGGTCGCCGCTGGTCCTTGCAATCGCTGCAACGGTCTCGGTGACAACCAGAGCCGGACACATAGTTGGGGGCTGAATGACTCCGACTAGTTCAAAGAAACTCCGATTATCGCTATGATGTGATTCGGAAGCGCGCAATGCCGACACAAAAACACTGGCATCGATTGTCAGATTCACCTGCGCATCTCCGACAGAATTTCGACCGCAGACGGGTTTGTCGTTGATGCGTCATTTAGCTTTGCCGTCAGCGCGTCCAGGCCGTCTAACCACGTTCGCCAATCCTGATGGGCGCGAGTCTTTTTATCGCTTGCAATTTCCGGCTCAAGACGAATCACCCGCCCCTGCTTTTCGATAACATAGCGAGCGTGCGGCGCTGCTCCGGTAAGGAATTCAGCCGGAATGGTAAGATCTCCAGATTCATCTGTGGCAAGGATTCTCGTCATCTCGGTGACCTCCCGCAGTATTCTACCATGCCATCGTTCCCCGACTGAGCCCCAAACGCGAACTCAACGTCGGATTCGTCCACGTCCTGACCGAGGAGATCAAACCACTTCCGCCACTGCTCCCTCTCGTCTTCGTCAATTTCGCGCTTCAAGCTCTCTTGCACCAGCGCATTCCGTCACTTTCCTATGCAGACGACCTCTTTGAGACTGCGATGGAAGAGCCTCCCACCCGCGTAGCTGATCGAGTTCAAGCTCCACGTTTCGCCCATTGGACCGAGGTCGTTGACGGCGAGCAAGGCAGACGGATCGAAGGTCTTGGCGCGGCTGTTGACCACGTAAGTAACCCCGAGCATCGTGCCCATATACAGCTTGCCGTTGATGGCGGTCGGGCTGCCGAAGAACGCGGGAATTTGCCAGCCGTCCGTACGCGAGCGATCCTCGGGAGCGACCTCGCGGCCCTTGTAGTCGGTCGTCTTCGTGTCGATGGCGTTGTTGTAGAGCAGATGATCCGGCTGTCCCGGCAACCGTTCCACTCCCACGGGCACTTCAAGGTATTCCACCTTGCCCGTCTCTACGTTAATGCGGCCAATACAGTGGGACGGACCGCTGAGGCCGGGCGGAGCGTGCCCGTTGCGACGGTGGCCCGTCGAGGTGAAGAAGTAATGATAGCCATCCACAACCAGATTGGCGTGCCAGTTGGGAAACACGTGGAGGAACTCGCCCGGCTTGAGGGGAACGCGCGGAGAAACGTCCTTCATGTCGCGAATGCTAACGTTCTTGTGGGCCGCATACTTCCGCGCGGCCGAGTCCCACTGATAGAAATCGACGCTGCGGACCAGCGATTGCTCGCGAATCAACTTGCCGGTATTGGCGTCCAGAACCAGATGCGATTCCTCCGGCGCATGGCGGAACCAGTAGGCGTACTTTCCGTCCCACGTCATCGTGTAGAGCGCCTGAAACGTAGTGCCGTCCACGGGTCCGCCGGGCCGCGAATCGGGAGTATAGCGCCAAACGGTCTGTCCCTCTTTGCCGGGAGCCACGCTCGTCATGGAGAGGCCGATGGGCCGCTCCGGCACGTCGTGCGGGCCGCCACGTCCATGGAGGATGCCAAAGGTTCCGTCCGCCAGCTTGCCGATGACCGGCGTGCAATAGTAGGTGGTCCCATCCTCAGAAATCCATTTCGTCTTGCCGGTGTTCTTGTCAATTCCGCGCAGATAGTGCCAGACGGAAAGGGGATGCGCCGGCTTCGGCTCTTCCGGGGCCTTGCCGTACTGCCGCTCGTGCGACGCCATCTCAACCGCATTGAGCGGCTCGACGGTTACGATAGTGTCTCCGAACAGGATGGGCTCGCACTGCTTGTTGAAAGGCTCTCCGGGCGCAAGAAATCTGCGTCGCCATATCTGCTTACCATCGAAATCCCAGCAGCCCATCTCCCCGCTGGCGTTGAAGAACCAGACGTGCTTGCCGTCCGTGACGGGAGTCCAGGAGGTCGAGTCGCTGTAGGCGTACATGAGCGGACTGGGGTTCTCGCCGATCAGCTTGACCGACCAGAGCCGCTTGCCGGTCTTCGCGTCGAGACAGTGGCCCAGAATCGTCGCGCTGTACTTCGGCTGACCCTCCTGATACTCTTCGAAGGTGGTTAGAAATACACGGTCGCCCCAGACCGTGATTCCGCCCTGTCCGCCGTTCGGCATGGTGGTGCGCCATACAATGTTCTCGTTCCGCGCCACGCTCCACTTAACCGGTGGATTGCCTCTCGACAGCTTCCACGACATCTCCGGACCGGCCGCCTGCGGCCAGTCGCGATTGTCCGCTAGAGCCGAAGTCGAAAATGGCAGGAGAGCCATTATGAACATCATGAACAGCATAGAATTGTGCGGCGTCCAGCGTGATTCGCTATTTATTATATGCATCACGTTCATAATGGCTAACTCCTCTTCTGGTGCGAAACGATCAGGCTGCCTTGTGGAGCGTTATGCGGCGATTTGGGGCATCGACGTCGACCACCAGCCCGAATGACGATGCCAGGCCGCGCACGGGACACCAGGCGTGGCCATCCTTGAGCATCGCGATGGTGGGAAGCGCCTCCTTATCCCAGGCTATCGTGCGCTGGGCGTCGTCCCAGCCCAGCTTATCCGCCGCCTGCTCAACGCCGAACAGCCTATCGGCCAGCACGCGGGCCGGGAAGAAGTTTACGCCGCCAATCATCTCCGCCGCGCCCAGGTCCTGGTCATTCAGAAAGACATGCCAGCTCGCGTTCATATCCACGCCAGGCATCATGTCCTGCCAGTGGACGAATCGGACTATTCTCTGGCCGACGGGATCGACGGTGCGCGCGGGCCGGGCGGCGACCTCGAATCCTTCCCGGGAGCCGTTGGTGTTGCTGTTTCCCTCGATCGTGCTGACGGAAGCCCCTCCCGCTTTCACGTCCACTACGAATCCGGTATGGGTTGCGTCGGTGGACGTCGCCAGGCATAGAAACACATCGCCGGGCTGGGGCGTCGTCTTCAGAATCCCGTTCTTATTGGCAAACGAAAGTAGCTGGTCGCAGTCCGCCGTTCGCGGCAGGGGCCATTTTTTATCGAACGCCTTCACGCCGCACCACGCGACAAATGCCGCGCACCACGGATAACCACCGTCGAGGCCGGTGACGTTGAGGTACGCCTCGACCTTGCCCCCCCGATTCGAACCCGGCGGAACCTCCGAAACACCAACCTGGCTTTTCGCAACTTTCAACAGATCTTCTACAATGGACATGATTGTGTACCCTTTCTTCCAGTCAGGAGATGCAGATATCAGGCGATGCACATATTCGGAACGGGAACGTAATTGCTGCTCGATTCATACACGCAAAGCGGTACGGTGTGTACCGCTGGTCATGTTGCCACTACTTTTTTCCGCGGGCCATAGCGGTCGTAGAGAACGGCCAGGATGACTACCGCCCCAATGATTGCGCGCTGATACTCCGTGCCCAGGCCCTTCAGTTGGCAGCCGTTGCGGATGGTGTATATCAGGAACGCCCCGATGATTGTTCCGGGAATTCCGCCCTGGCCGCCGAACAGCGACGTGCCGCCGACCACCGCCGCGGCCACTGCGTCCAGCTCCAGGCCCATGCCCGCGTCCATCGAAGCGACGCTGGCGCGCGAGACGTTCACGATGGCGGCAAAGCCCGCGAGCAGACCCGAGAGAGCGAATACGCTCGTAACGGAGCGAGTCAGCTGAATCCCGGACAGCCGGGCCGCCTCCCGATTGCCGCCCATAGCGTACAGGGAGCGGCCCCATGCGGTTCGTGAAAGGGAAATGTGAACCATCACGGCGGCCAGGACCATCATGATAACGGCATAGGGAATTCCGTCGCGGTCCGCGTTTCCTAACAGCTCGCCGAACCCGAACATGTCAAATCCCTGCGGCAGCCCGCCCACATTCTGGGAATGGGAGATAATTCCCGCCATGCCCTGCACGATGCCCATGATTCCGAGCGTGACGATGAAGGATGGGATTTTGCCAAACGCGGTGATAAGGCCGGTAACGCACCCCCATAGAACTCCGCATAGGAGGGCCACCGCAACACCGCCCGCGATTCCTATATGAAACTGGCTCATCGCAAGGGCAGCCGCTACCCCGGAGAAGGCCATCACCGCGCCGACCGACAGGTCGATATTGCCGGAGATTATCACGGCGGTCTGGCCGCAGGCCAGAATCGCGACGACTGCGGCCTGGACCGCTATCTGCTTCAGGTTGTCGCGTGTCGCGAAGTTCGGTGCTACCGAGGCAAGAACTATCGAGAGGAATACGAGGAACGAAAGCGGGGCGAGCGCCCCGGAGATGCGGGAGAGGAGCGCGGTGGTTTTTGGCCGGGCAGTCGCGCGTAAAATGGGTGCCTCGGGTACGTTCGAGTTTTGCGCCACGATAATCGTCCTCGTTCGTGCTGGATTTGTGCGCCTGGCCCCCCATCCCCGAATCCTGGGGGAGTCAATGCCAGTCGGCCCCGTCCCCCCCCAGGATTGGGGGATGGGGGCTGATTTTCAACACACTCTAATTCGAGCTTGCCGGCTTTGTGATTGCTGTCGACTCGGATTTGGTCTCCGTTTTACTCTCGGATTTTGAATCTGATTTAGGCTCGGGCTTCGACTCGGACTTGGTTTCGGTAGCTGCCTCGGAAGCGGTCTCGCTCTTCGATTCCGTCTTTGCCTCCGACTTTTTGTCCTCTTTATCACTAGTAGAGCTGGAAGAGCTGTCCAAGCCCTCCTTCTTTCCGGTCTTGCCATAGTCGTTGACGTAGAAGCCGGAGCCTTTGAACACGATTCCGACCGGATACAGCAGACGCTTTAGCGCTCCGCCGCAACCATCATGAATCTTCAATGCGTCCTCTGTGATCCGCTGGACTGTCTCAAATTGCACCTTGCACGTCTGGCATTCATATCCGTAGGTTGGCATCTTTCGGTATCTGTCTCGCTTTCATCAGCCAGTCAAAATAGTTTAACGCGTTGCGTATACGGCTCAATTTTCCAGTGAAACTTTTGCCTTCATTCCCTATTTTACTTCACGTTACATGGATTTGTCATGGATTTGCCATGCCCGGCATCAAGCTCGCCAGGGTTTGAATTGACAGCGGGGGGGAGTTGAAGCTATTATAGACAGTCGGGAATGACCTTCCCGATTGTCTATATTGCGAGGAGCGGTGCAGCGGATGCGGTTTCTGAACGGATTTATTCTTATCGGAGTGGTGCTTTTTGCGATCAGCCTTGGCGGCCTTCTGTCCGGCAATCGCCTGCTCGCCGAACCCGGCCAACCCGTCAATCCATATAGCTGGCTGCTATATCTTGGCGCGAGCGTGCTTATGCTTATAAATGGCGGCGTCTCTATCTGGAACGCGCAACAGGTAGAAAAGCAGCAGCCGAAGCCGGCTGAACCCGAGACCAAGCCTGAGGCGGACACGTAAGTAATGAGCTGACGGCTGCCCTGCGTGGCAACCCGCGTAGTAAATCGTAAATATTGAAGCGCATACCGGCAGGTGCGCGCATAATTAACCTATGGAGAGCTGAATGTCGACGTTGGAAGATACCACGATTAATGAAGTTTCCTGCTTCGAGTGCGGGAAGTCTATCTCATCCATTCCGCCGTGGATGGCTGGCGCGAAAGTAAAGTTTCAGTGCGAGGAGTGCCGGCAGAAGCATCCGCGCGTTCCGGGCATGGCCGATTTGGAGCCGCGGCGCGGCGGCGGGGACGTAGATGAGCTCGGCGAGCTGAACGAAGTAGCGGAAGAGCCGGAAGAGGACGCCGAAGAAGAAGAAGAGGCGGACGACTACGCGGAGTAGCCGTCTTTTGAATCCTGAACGCAAATATCATCGCCTCGCGAACGCCAATCTTCGCGAGGCGATGCTCATCGATGTCTCGTAAACGCCTGCGAAACGGCTATTTCTTCTCCACAAGCGGTCGGACATAGACGTTCTTGAACGCGGCGTCCGTTCGGTTGCCAACGCCGTGCGTAAGCTGGAAGCCAATTGGTCCCGCGGGTTTCTTCTGGAACCCTTCCGTATCCACAATATCGACCGTCTTTACACCGTTCAGCCATATCTGAACGTGCGGGCCCAGCGCGCGGACGTAATAGTGATTCCAGTCGTTCTTCTTGACGACCTTGTCGGCATCCGTCTTGTCATACTTCGCCACCATTCCGCGCCCGCGTTCATCCCACAGGCAGCCCCAATAGCCATCGCCCATGTCCACCTGGTAGCCCGGCACATCGTCGAAGCTTGTCGGCTTTACTCGAATACAGACGCCGCTGTTATAACCCACCAGTTTGACATCGGCGTGCAGCTCGAAGTCGCCGTACTGCTTCTCGGTATAGGCGTAGTGATGCTCTGGAGTTCCGGGCGTGCTGCCGAGCATGACGCCATTCTCGATCTTCCAGTAGTCCGACTGGTACTTCCAGCCCTTCAAATCGTTGAAGCCAAACAGCGCAACCCATCCTTTGCCCGTGGGCTTGCCGTTCCTGTCGAGCTTCTGACCGGGACCCGATTCGCCGTCCGGTTGGCTGGCATGGCCGGCGGGCGCGGTTAGCATAACCGCGAGGAGGGCAGCGGCGTAGAGGAGAAGCGTTCTGCGATAGAGATTGCACATGGGAATCCGGGCTCCTTGTGAGTTTGATAGTTATTTCGTCCTCTGGTTCTATAGATCCATATTGCTGCTGTGGCCGGGGAACGCCTTGGCGGTGGGGTCGATATGGGTTTTCGCAAAATTGACCGCGATACAGACTTCTCCGACGCCGGTAGCGATAAGCTTGAGCTTACCGTCATACGCGCAGATGTCGCCCGCCGCGTAGATTCCCGGCAGGTTGGTCTGCATGCGCGAGTTCACGAGAATAGTGGACCCTTGCAGGTCCAGGCCCCAGCTGCGAATCGGGCCGATGCTTGCGTTGAACCCTATATTGACTAGAATAGCGTCGACCTGAAGGATTTCCTCTTCGCCCGTCTTGTTGTTAAAGATATGCGCTTGTTCCAGCTTCTCTTCGCCCACCAGCCTGCGCATCTCCCAAAAGAGCCTTGTGGTCACGGTCGAGCGATTCAGAAGCCAGTCAATACTTTCCTCGTGCGCGCGGAAAACGTCGCGGCGATGCATGAGGGTGATCTGACCGGCGATCTCTTCCAGGTTCATCGCCCAGTCGAGCGCCGAATCGCCGCCGCCAACGATGAGAAGATTCTTGTCCGCGAATTGCGACTTGTCGCGCACGAAGTAGTGCACGCCTCGCCCTTCCATCGCGTCGATGCCCTCCGCCTCCAGCCGTTTTGGAGAAAAGGCGCCGGCTCCCGCGCAGATAATGACCGTCCGCGAGTAATGCACGTCCTTGTCGGTAGTTAGCCGCAGTGTTTCGTCCGGCAGGCGCTCCAATGTCTCCACGCGCTCACCCAGGGTTGTTGTAGGGGAGAATCGCAGGCCCTGTTCCGCCATCTCGTTCGCCAGGTCCCGCGCGAGAATCCGGGGGAAACCGGGCATATCGAAGACGAGCTTTTCGGGGTAGAGCGCCGCAAGCTGGCCGCCGAGCTCGGGCAGGCTATCCATCAGCTTAGTCTTCATACCACGCATTCCCGCATAGAAGCTCCCGAACAGCCCCACGGGACCGGCTCCGATGATTGTGGTGTCAAAGACCTCGCGCTCGCTCAAGCAAGCCTCCGAATGAGTGATGAGTGATGAGTGCTAAGTGCTGAGGACGGCCGTACTTTGACTCTCTTTGCTGTCGGTGCAGCGCGAAGGCTGCTCCTACTCAGCACTCAGCACTCCCTCTGGCACGTAGCGGCAGGCGTTTCGCTCCGTTTCCCAGAGCGTGACTGCGGTAACGGGCAGGTTGCGTGATCGCAGCTGCTCGAAAATCCAACGGGATATATTCTCGGCGGTCGTGGAGAACGGGACAATTTCGTTCAGATAGGTATGGTCAGGCAGGAACTCGTTCAGAACATCCTTTAGGTCGCTGAAATCGACGAGCATGCCGATGGCGTCCAGCTCGGTTCCGCTGAACTCCGCTTCAACTCGGTAGGAATGTCCGTGCAGGTTCTTGCACTTCCCCTTGTGGCCGGGAATGTCGTGGGCGGCCTCAAAGCCGGCGCGTACTAGGAGCGTATACATTGTCTATAGTCCGGGTCTATAGTCCGGCTTTCACTAAAGCGCCTGGACCGCCGGAATCCGTGGCGCGGTAGACCGCTGTGATGGTGGAAGCGATGCCGCCTCGAACCGCGAATTCGGCGGTGCAAGTCATTTCGCGCGGCCGGCATAGCTCCACGAGATCGTCTAGAATCTTATTCGTTACGGCCTCAAAGAAGATGCCCTGCTGCCGATAGCCGAAAAGGTAGTATTTGAGCGACTTGAGCTCGACGCACAGCTTGTCGGGGACATAATCGAGCGTTATGGTTGCGAAGTCCGGCAGGCCGGTTATTGGGCAGACGGATGTGAATTCCGGGCAGACGTGCTTGATATGGTAGTCCCGTTCCGGGCGGGGATTCGGAAACGCCTCCAGCTGGGCGGTGCAATCGGACGACATCGAGATGAATCCCTTCACGCGCGAGCCTTGGTTACAGGGGCCGCCGTGGAGATAGTATAGTCCATTCGAGGCGGCAATTGTATCGCGCGACAGGCGTGGGACGGCCAACCGGATGGGGCAGACACGTCGTAAAGGGCGGACACGTCGTAAAGGGCGGACACGTCGTAGGGGCGGACACGAGGTCCGCCCCTACAAGAGAAGCAATTTGCGGGACGCTAGCGCAGATTGCCGTCGCCGCCCCCGGCCCCCCGACCGAAGCCGCCCGCCAGCTTGCCGCCGAGCATGATGTGGAGCGTGGTCTTTGTCTGTAGACGCGGGAGCGGCTGTCCCTTGTCCAGCGCAGCGCCGGGGCCGTAGCCTATCATTTGGAAAATGACGAAATCGCAGTCCTTCAAGATGCCCGCCGGGACGATCACTTCGACGCGATCTCCCTTCATCACGATGTCCTTGCTCACAAGATCACGCACCTCAGCCATCTGCATGTAGTCGAAGTTGGTGCCCATCTCAGGCTTGACTTCTGACGAGCTCCACATGATGAGCGTCTTCTTGCCCTGCATTGCAATAATGCTCGCGTGGTACCCGAGAACGTTCGGCACGGCCTTCCACTGGAACACAATCGCATCATCGAGTGGAATGGCGGACTCCAGGTTTGGGCTGCTCATCTCGATGGGCGCAAGGAAGTTCACATTCGAGGGCACGTCCATCTCGACATTGCCTGTGTAGGAGGTTGTAAGCGCGAAATGTCCCGGAATGGCGGCTTCGTCCTCCACAGTGCCGGGCCGATTGCGGGTCGGCCAGTAACCGGTAGTCCAATCAGGCTTGTAAAAGTACGACGATGCCCGGCGGGCCTTGGATGCCTGCTCCTGCATGATCGCCTTTTGCTCCGGCGTGAGCCCCTTGAACTCTATGATGTCCGGCTGGCCCGGTCTCACGGATCGCGACGAGCCCCAGTACCGCTTTATCGTCATTTCGGGGTCAATAGGGGGAGCGCCGCCGGGTCCGGTCTCTCCACCTCCTGATTCGGGCTTTGGCCTGTAGAGCTCGAGGTCGAGCTTTTTGCCCAGCTTCAGGCTGTCGGGAATGGCGAGCGCGGCGGTTGCGCCGTCCGCCGCGATGCCGGGCGACCAGAGGCGTACGGTAAGCTTTCGCGTCGCTCCTCCGAACTGTCTCAGAGCCGCTGCGGCCTGCGGCGGGAGCTTGAAACCAGGCGGAAGTTTGATTCCTTCCGGCAGCTTGGGCGTCGGCATTCCCGCCATCCTCATCGACGCAGTCTCGGCGAAGATTCCGAGAAATGCCTGGTTGTCCTCAGGGTTACCGCCTGCTCGAGCGGCGGTCGTTCCAACGATCAACAGGGCCGCAAAGGCTCCCTTAAACAGTGTGACGGATCGCATGGTAATCGTTCTCCTTACTTACTTGTTTCCTATTGTCCTTTGTCGCCGACTTGTTTACATAGTATAGTTACGACACGCGCAGCGCGTTTCCTGTCGGCATCACGCTTTTGATTGCAAACACTCTCAGGGAGGAATGGCGGTTCTTGCGGAGAACGAGGAGTATATGCGGGATGGTCCGGCAAATATTACATTGTGCTGGGGCTTGTTGGGCAAATTGAGAATCCGATCGGCGATGTTGGAAAGGCGGCGAAGGTGATAACGATACGAGCAATCCTGGTTTTCAGTCTTGCAGCGGGCGGTCTGCCGTTCGCGGCGGCAGGAATCGACCACAAGGAGCAGGCTTTGAAGACGGTCGACAAAGTGGCTGCCGCGGGGCCATTTCAACCAAACTGGCTCTCGCTCGAAAACTACAAGGTCCCGAAGTGGTATGAAGACGCCAAGTTCGGAATCTTTATTCACTGGGGACTCTACTCCGTGCCGGGCTTCGGGAGCGAGTGGTATCCGCGCCAGATGTATCTCAAGGGTTCCAGCGAGTTCAAGCACCATGTGGCGGCATACGGACCGCAAGACATGTTCGGATACAAGGATTTCATTCCGGAGTTCCGGGCGGAGAGATTTGACGCGGACCACTGGGCGGAGGTTTTCAAGAGCGCGGGCGCAAAGTTCGTAGTCCCGGTTGCGGAACACCACGACGGATTCCCGATGTACGACTGCTCCTACACCGATTGGTCGGCGGCGAAGATGGGGCCGAAGCGAGACATCATCGGCGAGCTTTCGGAAGCGGTGCGCCGGCAGGGCATGGTCTTCGGCGTCTCCTCACACCGCGCGGAGCACTGGTGGTTCATGAATGGCGGCCGGAAGTTCCCTTCCGACGTGCAGGACCCCAAATACGCCTCATTCTATGGCCCCGCCCAGCCGGACAAAACACAGCCCGACAAGGCGTACCTCGATGACTGGCTTGCCCGCACAAGCGAATTGGTGGACAAATATCATCCGCAGCTCGTCTGGTTCGATTGGTGGATCGAGCAGCCTGTCTTTCAGCCCTATCTCCAGAAGTTCGCCTCCTACTACTACAATCGCGGCGCGCAGTGGGGCAAAGGCGTGGCGATAAACTACAAGCTGAAGACGTTCCCGGAGAAGGCGGCGGTGCTTGATATCGAGCGCGGCCAGCTTGCGGGAATCCGCCCGCTCTTCTGGCAGACCGATACGGCGGTCGCGAAGAATTCGTGGGGTTATACCGCCAGCCAGGACTACAAGACGGTCGATTCAATTGTCGATGACCTGGTGGACATCGTGAGCAAGAACGGCGCGCTGCTCCTGAACATCGGGCCGCGACCCGATGGCACGATTCCCGAGCCGGAGGAGAAGATGCTGCGGGATATCGGGCGCTGGCTGTCGGTGAACGGCGAAGCGATCTACGCAACGCGCCCGTGGCATGTGTTTGGCGAGGGGCCGACGGCGGTTGTCGAAGGCTCCTTCAACGACACCAAGCGCAAGCCATTCACTGGCCAGGACCTCCGATTCACCAGGAAGGGCAAAACGCTGTACGCCATCGCGCTGGAGTGGCCGGGAGAATCGGTTACGATTAAGTCGCTAGCGACCGGCGCGGCCTACGCGGCTGGCGACGTGAAGAATGTAAGCCTGCTCGGCCACAAGGGCAAGCTGAAGTGGACGCGCGATTCGAGCGGCCTCACCATCAAGCTGCCCGCCGAACGTCCTTGCGACAACGCCTATGCCTTCAAGATTGCGGGGTTGGAGTAATTCGCACGGCGCTGCCACCCATGTAAAATGGGTGGCAGGGGGGCGGGCAAGCCGCCAAACGCCCTCGCGGGATGCATAATCCCAAAGAGTGCAGCCTCCTGTGGGCTTTGTCGTCCGGCAGGACGTTCGGCCGCAGGCCCATCTGCCACGCGTTTTACATGGGTGGGCACGAAGGCCCACCTTAATGGGAGACAATTACAATGCCGAACGTGAATAGCGTATTGCCCTGGAAGCCGGCGTTGGCGTGTGCTCTCGTGCTCGGATGCGCGATTCCAGGTACGCTAGCCTATCGATTCGAAGGAGCCAACGGAATGTTTGAAGGCAGCCGGGATGTCGGAACAGTGCTGCACCGGGGGAGCGTCAAATTTGATGAGGCGCAGCGCAGTTACACCGTGTCCGGCAGCGGCGAAAACATGTGGTCCACGCAGGACGCCTTTCAATTCGCTTGGAAGAAAGTGTCAAAATCGTCCGGCGATCTCTCGATGACTGCCGACGTCTCCTTCGTCGGCGAGGGGAGGGAGCCGCATCGCAAGGCATGCCTGATGATTCGCCAGAGCCTCGACGCGGATTCGGCCTACGCAGATGTTGCGCTTCACGGCGACGGGTTGACCTCCCTTCAGTTTCGCGAATCGAAGGGCGCCGCCACGCATGAGGTACAGGCCAACATATCCGCGCCGAAGCGGCTCCGGCTCGTCAAACGCGGAAAATACGTTCGGATGTACTTTGGGGACGGAACTGGCAACCCCGAATATTCCGGGGCGGCGCAGCCGATTACCTTTACGGAACCGTTCTTCGTAGGGATAGGGGTCTGCGCGCATAACAAGGACGTCGTCGAGCAGGCGGTCTTCTCCAACGTCGATCTGATCGAGAATCTACCCTCGGCGCCCGGAAAGCCTGTGCTCTACAGCGCGCTCGAAACCCAGACCGTTTCCTCGACCGACCGCCGCGTCACCCATGTCACGCCCACGCGGATCGAGGCGCCCAATTGGTTGCGCGACGGCACGACGCTTATCTACAACAGCGGGGGTCGAATCTATCGAATCCCCATGGCTGGCGGGAAGCCGGAGGTCATCGACACCGGCTTCGCGATTCGATGCAACAACGACCACGGCGTCTCGCCGGACGGCTCCACGCTTGTCATCAGCGACCAATCGCAGGGCAAAGGCCAGTCCCTCATCTATACGCTTCCCATTACCGGCGGAACCCCGAAGCTCATCACGCCCACCGGTCCCTCGTACTGGCACGGCTGGTCGCCCGACGGCAAGACGCTGGCATTCTGCGGTCAGCGGGACGGCGAGTTCGACATCTATTCGATTCCCGCCGCGGGCGGGCCGGAGACGCGGCTGACGACCGCGAAGGGTTTGGACGACGGTCCCGAATATTCGCCGGACGGCAGTCACATCTACTTTAACTCGGAGCGCACGGGCAAAATGCAGATTTGGAGGATGAAGCCGGACGGCAGCGATCAGGAGCAGGTGACAACAGACGGATACAACAACTGGTTCCCGCACCTATCGCCGGACGGCCGAAGGTTGGTCTTCCTTTCCTACGAACCGGATGTGACCGGCCATCCTGAGAACAAAGAGGTGACGCTCAGGATAATGACGCTCGATTCGAGAAAGGTGGACGTTTTGGCGAGGCTCTTCGGGGGCCAGGGAACGATAAACGTTCCGTGCTGGTCGCCGGACGGCCGTCGAATCGCGTACGTAACCTACCAGCTGATACCATAATGTCGCTGCGCTAGGCGGCCGGACCAGCGTAATGAGAAGGCGCCTTTATCTGGAGTTTACCGTCCGGAGGACGTTTGGCCGAAGGCCCCCCTGCCACGCGTTTTACACGCGTGTCCACCATGGCCCACCAGACATGCGTTTTACACACGTTTTACACGCGTGTCCACCATGGCCCCCAGACACGCGTTTTACACGCGTGGTGCGACACGCGTTTTACACGCGTTTTATACAAATTGCCCTCGAGCTTGACGAGCAGTATCGAAAATACATCCAATATGCGTAAAAGGGAAGAAGAATGCGAAACATCAAAGTAACCCATTTGCCCTATGCCGCCTGGCTCGTGCTGTTCGCTGCTCTTGCGGGATCGGCATGCGCGCAATCGGAATGGAAGCCCGCGCCCGCGCCGCTTATGACGCGCTGGGTGGCGGACGTCTCACCCGACCGGGCGCGCCCGGAATATCCCCGCCCGCAGATGGTACGCAAAGAGTGGAAGTCGCTCAACGGGATATGGGAGTTCGCCTTCGACGATTCGAATGCCGGATCCGCACAGGGCTGGAGCGGCGGCAAAACGCTCCCGGACCGAATCCTCGTGCCGTTTACATTCGAAGCCGCGCTGTCCGGAATCGGCAAGGGGAAGGAGGTCCACGAGCGCGTCTGGTATCGGCGGACGTTCGACGTTCCGGCTGCCTGGAAGGGAAAGCGCGTCCTCCTCAATTTCGGCGCGGTGGATTGGAAAACGCGGGTCTTTGTGAACGGAACCGAGGTCGGCGGGCATACCGGCGGCTACACTCCCTTTTCATTCGATATTACAAACCATCTGCAACCCACGGGACAGCAGGAGGTCGTGGTTGCGGTCTATGACCCTGCCTACCCCGACAAGGGCGCCTACCAGCCCAAAGGCAAGCAGCTTGGCAGCGAGGGAATCTGGTACACGCGCACCACCGGAATCTGGCAGACCGTCTGGCTGGAGCCGGTCGATACCGCGCGAATCTCCACCCTTCGCATCGACGGAAAGTACGATGCGCAATCGTCCTCCGGAACTCTGTCTGTTGCCACTGGCGTTGCAAACGGCGATAGCGAAGACATCGAGATAGCGGTCTCTCGCAATGGGAAACAGGCCGCTTCCCTATCCGTAATGAAGACAAAAGGGAAGGGCGGCTCCCGGATTGGAACACATGGATTTCAGCTAACTGTTCCCAACGTCGCGCCCTGGTCACCCGAATCGCCCAACCTCTACGATGTCAAACTGACGCTTCGGTATCAGGGGAAGGTGGTGGACGAAATCACCACCTACTGCGCGTTCCGCACGGTCGGTATCGCGAACGGACGTCTCACGCTCAACGGCAAGCCCTACTTTTACCGGGGAGTACTGGACCAGGGCTATTGGCCGGACGGAATACTTACGCCACCAACCGACGCGGCCATCCGCGGCGACGTGGAGATGACCAAAAAGCTCGGCTTCAACATGGCCCGCAAGCACGTGAAGGTGGACGATCCGCGCTGGTACTACTGGTGCGACAAACTGGGTCTCGCGGTATGGCAGGACATGCCCTCCAGCCACAACCTGCGCACCGACGAGGCGAAGCGCAACTTCGAAATGGAGTGGCAGGCGGTCATGGAGGACGTGCGAAACCATCCCTGCGTCGTCCACTGGATACCGTTCAACGAAGACTGGGGTCATCCGGTCGAGTTCCAGGATCAGATCGTGCGCCAGACCCGCCTCATCGATTCGAGCCGTCCTGTCACCGACGCTTCCGGGTGGACGCAGCGCGGCTTAACGGACGTGATCGACGCGCACGACTACAGCAACAACCTGCTCAAGCAGGGCGTTGAGAACCCGGTCAAGCCGAAGGTGGTTGGAGAATTCGGCGGAATCGCGCTGCCCGTGTCGGGCCATACCTGGACTCGGGGCTGGGGCTACCAGACAGTTCGCGATCCTGAGGGGCTGATTCGCCGCGTCCGCGCCCAGACCACGCAGCTTCATGAGGCGGCCAACTTGAGCGGCTTCGTCTACACGCAGCTTACCGACGTGGAGCAGGAGCTGAACGGCCTCATGACCTACGACCGGATTCCGAAGGCCGACGTGAAAAAGGTCGCGGCGGTCTTCGAGGGGCGGGATAGGGCTGTCGTAGCCGCCCCCGCTTATATTCGCGATTGGTTGGTTCTCGGACCCATTCCAAGCGGAACGATGCTTGGCTCCGCCGCCAACAGCGCGGAGAGCCAGCGGATGATGCAATCGATTCTGGACAAGCCCTATCTACAGAATGAAGGCGACTTGAGGCCGGCGGCGAACGATTCGGTGGCAGTGGGCGGACAACCACTCGTATGGAAGGCGGTCCGAATCGGAGACGATCAGATCGACTTCCACAAGGTGTTCGGCGGCAACGACCAGAATTCCGTTGCCTATGCTGTTACAGTCATCGATTCACCGCGCGACGTGCGCAACGCAACGCTCCTGTTGGGGTCCGACGACGGCGCGGTTGTCTGGCTGAATGGCAAAAAGATATGGACGATCGCTCGAATCCGAGGCGTAAATCCCGATGAAGATTCGATTCCCGGACTTACGATCAAGCAAGGCCGCAATATTCTAGTCATCAAGGTCGGGCAGGGCGTCGGAGGATGGGGCCTGGCCGCGCGCTTCGAAACGCCGGAGGCCAAACGGCGAATGGCAAGCGGAGAGTGATTGATAAAGAGGGCAGTAGAACGATGGCTTACGAACAAGAATATATAGAGCTTCGCGGCGCACGCGAAAACAATCTGAAGAATGTGTCGTTGCGGATTCCTAAGCGTAAAATCACCATCTTTACGGGCGTTTCCGGTTTGGGTAAATCTTCCATTGTATTTGATACAATTGCCGCCGAAGCGCGCCGTCAGTTAAACGAAACCTTCAGTACGTTTGTTCGTAACTTTCTGCCACGTTATGCCCAACCTGATGCCGATGGCATCGAGAACCTGAGTATGGCGATTGTGGTTGACCAAAAGCGGCTAGGCGGCGGATCGCACTCGACGATGGGCACAATAACTGATATTTACAGTGTGATGCGGCTGTTGTACTCGCGTGTGGGCCAGCCATTTGTGGGATATTCGAATGCCTTTTCGTTTAATGACCCCAGCGGAATGTGCCCAGACTGCAACGGCATTGGTCGGAAAATCGGTGTGGACATGGACCTGTTTCTGGACACGTCAAAATCGCTTAACGAAGGCGCGATCTTATTCCCGGAGTATGCCGTAAACTCCTGGGGTTTGAGTATCTGCACGCGGTCCGGGTTATTCGACAACGACAAAAGACTGTCTGATTACAGCAATAAAGAAATGGACCTTCTGCTCCACAGCAAACCATATAAGGTCAAATCCGACTTTGCAGGGAAGTCCATCAATTTAACTTTCGACGGGATCATCGACAAATTCAATCAGAAATACATCATGCGAGATGTCAAAACGTTATCGGAACGCACCCAGAAAACGGTAGCGCCATTCATGACTTTCGGGCCGTGTACTCTCTGCAAAGGGACTCGTCTGAGCCAAACGGCGCTGAGTTGCAAAATCAACGGCTATAACATCGCTGAATTAACTGCTATGGAAGTTGACGATCTAAGCGAGGTCATCAAGGCGATCAAAGATCCGGTAGCGGCCCCAATGGTCGAAACATTGATCGAGCGCCTGCAATACCTGATCGATATTGGCCTCGAATACCTGAGCCTCAACCGCGAAACGGATACCCTGTCCGGTGGTGAGTCGCAGCGCATAAAAATGGTCAAGCATCTGGGAAGCAGCCTTGTGGACGTGATGTATGTCTTTGATGAGCCAAGCATCGGAATGCACCCGCGTGATGTCCACCGCTTAAATGAACTGTTACAAAAGCTGCGTGATAAGGGCAATACGGTCCTTGTGGTCGAACATGACCCAAATGTGATCAAAATTGCAGATCATGTGGTCGATGTTGGCCCTTACGCCGGGAATCGTGGCGGCACGATTGTCTACGAAGGCAGTTTCGATGATCTGCTTCATGCCGACACCCTGACGGGCAAGCATATGAAGCAGTCTATGCAGATCAAGGATAGTGTACGCTCCGCAAAGGGCAAGGTCACTATTGCTCACGCCAAATTGAACAATCTACGAGATGTGACGGTAGATATACCAATGGGAGTGTTGACCGTAGTGACGGGCGTGGCGGGTTCCGGCAAGAGCTCACTCATCAATCAAACCTTTTTGCGCCAACACCCCGAAGCGATTGTCATTGACCAGTCAGCAGTGGGCATTTCCAGCCGTTCCAATCCCGCGACCTATACTGGCATCATGGACGATGCTCGCAAAGCGTTTGCGACTGTCAATAAGGTCAGTCCGTCGCTGTTTAGTTTCAACTCCAAAGGGGCTTGCGAAAACTGTCAGGGGTTAGGCGTAATCTATACCGATTTGGCATTCATGGACGAAGTTAAGACTCCTTGCGAAATATGCGGTGGCAAGCGCTTCAAGGACGAGGTGCTGGCCTACAAGCTCAACGATAAATCGATCAGTGATGTGTTAAGTATGTCGGTTCGACAAGCGCTTGAGTATTTTGATATCAAAGAAATCAACCGCAAGTTACAAGCCTTGAGTGATGTCGGTCTGGATTATCTAACTCTGGGGCAGCCCCTTAGTACGCTGTCAGGCGGCGAATGCCAACGTATCAAATTAGCCAGCGAATTGCCCAAGAAAGGCAGTATTTATGTGATGGATGAGCCCACGACGGGCTTGCATATGTCGGATATTAGCCACTTGCTCACCCTCATGAATCGGTTAGTGGATACTGGCAACACCGTCATCGTCATTGAACACAACCTTGACGTAATTCGGAACGCCGACTGGATTATTGACATGGGGCCGGAAGGCGGCCATAAAGGCGGCGAAATTATCTTCCGAGGCACGCCCCGGCAACTGCTCGACGCAAGACAATCGCTCACCAGCCAGTATTTGCAATAACCGGAAAAGGGCGTAAAGTCACCGCCAGGTCAAGAACTTTGGACCATTGCGCGAATCCGTGGGGTCAACCCGGATGAGGACTCGATTCCTGGTGTCACACTGAAGCAGGTCCGCAATGTGCTTGTCGTAACGGTCGGACAGGGCGCCGACGACGTGGTCGCCGCCCGCGCGCCGCTGTTTGAGCTGCTTGTCGAAAAGGGCCTTTCTATCGACTCACGCGATAACGCGGGGGTTACCTCCCTGATGATGGCCACCGACCAGGGCAAGACGCATTTCGTACGCTACCTGCTGGAGCACGGCGCGCAAGTAAGCGTGCGTGACCAGGCTGGCAATACAGCCATCGAGTACGCCGAGCGCAAGCAGCGCGACGAGATCCTGCGGATATTACGAGATCCGGCAGGCAAGACCAAATCCTAGCCTGAAGCAGACACGACAATTAAACCACGGGGAACGGCGCAAGGCAAAAACGGCCTTTACCACCCGCTGCGCTAGAGACACAGAGGCACGGAGAACGGCTATTCAACCACGGGGACACAGGGAACGGCCGGGGCAAGGAAACGGCGAACAGCATTTACCACCCGCTGCGCAAGCCTGCATTATTCATGAACGGAGGGCGCGACCCATACGGGCAAGTGAATGGCGCCCCTACGCATTGTGCGATACGCGAATAATTCAGGCTAGAGACACAGAGGCACGGAGAACGGCAAGAGGCGAGTTCCGCGTTTCTCCACACGGAGACAGCGTGCCCGTAGGGGCCTTCGCCTTCGCTTAGCGACAGGGGTCCCCTCCCACGCGATGATGTTAGCCTTCGTAAGCGCCACTTCAACGCGAATCGGGGGGTTCTCAACCGCCATGGACGGAATTCCATAAAGCAGTTGGATGAGGCCTACCGGCACGGTTAACGCCGTAATCGAGATCAACTTGTCCCCCTTACCGGATTATGCATGCGGCCTCTGATGATGCGAGCCTACGGCTGAGGCGTGTGGGAAGTATCGCCTGCCTTAGTAATGACAAATTCCCGCAAAGGAGCGCACGGCATCGCCACCCCCGACTGAGCGTCCCCGTTCCGGTCATTGCGGCTGCCCCGGCCGTAGGTCTGCGCGAATTGCGCTTCCCGTTCCGCCGCCTGGGCGCGCGGATTTCGCGCCTCGGTCGGACGACTGGTCAATGGGCTTGTCAGCCTCTGTCAGGAGTGGAGCGTGCCACAACCGCGTGAACTCGGCTCCTGCAGTGAGTAAATCCTGTCCGTCAGGAGAAAAGGCGATCGTATCCACCGGACCAAACCGGTTCGGGAGCGCCGTTACCTGCCGCATGATGGCCAGATTCCACAGTATTACCAATCCATCAAAACCGCCGGACGCAAGCGTGCTGCCGTCCGGCGAAAAAGCGACAGACCACACGCTTCCCAAATGACCACGAAGCGAAATGACAGGGTTCCAGGAATGCGTATCCCAAAGTCGAACCGTAAAGTCATTACCTGAAGATGCGAGCTGCCCACCGTTCGGTGAAAACGCAAGCCCTTCCACAGGCCGAGTATGCCCGCTCAGCCTGGCGACTCTGGTCCTGCGTGCTGGATCCCAAATGAAAACGTCCGAACCTTCGCTTCCGCACGCCAGCAACCGACCATTCGGGGAGAACGCAAGCGCGTTGACGTTTACGGTTTGTTGTAGCGGCAATCGCTCCGACCGCCGCGTCGCAACGTCGCAGAGTACGACGGCGCCGCCCTCTGTTCCCGCCGCAATGGATGAGTCGTCCGGAGAAATGGCAAGGCAAGTAACTTCCCTGTCCATGGTGAGCTTTTGAATCTGGCCGGTTTGCCAGTTCCAGAGACGTATGACTTTCCCGTCACCGACCGCTGCCATGCGACCATTCGAGAAGAACGCAAAGCATCCTGGCCGCCAGCCCAAAGCGCTGTGCGCTAGACGTGCAACTTCCCGTCCCGAAGCTCGCTCGCATATCACGACAGGCGTCCCCAGGCCTACCGCCATAATGGCGCAATAGCGGCCATTCGGAGAAAACCTGGCAGCGCTAATCCATGTGAATTGTGGGCCGATTGGCGCTGCATCCGTCTCGATGCCTTCATCCCAAATCCTGACGGAACCGTCCTGACTCGCCGATGCAACGAGGGTTCCCGCCGGAGTAAACCGGACACGATTGACCCAGTCCGAGTGGCCCCGCAGAACCCGCTCTTGCGTCTTGTCGACCACGTTCCACACCCGGATCGAGCCGTCTTCGCCTCCCGACGCCAACAGGGCTCCATCTCCTGAGAAAGAAACTGAATTGACCGATGACCGATCTCCCTTGAATACTGCCACTTTGCGCCAGGATCGGGCGTCCCAGAGGACAACCTTTGAATCGGTTGCTGCGGATGCAAGGAATCGACCGTCAGGTGAGAAACTGGCGTCCATTGTCCACCCATGATGCTCTTTCAGCTCGTGCACGCACTGCAGGTCACGAATTCTCCATACCAGGAGCTTGCCATCATGGCTGGTCGATACAAGTTGACGTGAGTCCTGGGAGAAAACGACCGCTGTTACATCCTGAGTGTGGGCGTGAAAGCTCGCAACGGGCGTGAGGGTGACCGCGTTGTACAACCTGACTGTGCCATCCTTCGCCCCGCTCGCCGCAAGCGATCCGTCGCGCGATAACGCTGCGCACTCTGACTGCCCGATTGCTCGGGCGAGAGACTTCCCGGTTGCTACGCTCCACGTACGCAGGCCATCTGGTCCGCCGGCCAAGATCTGGCCGCCATTCGGCGAGAATGCCAGACTATTAATAGTTGACGCAGCCCCATGGAGGATCCGCTCTACGCGATGAGACCTGACATCCATGAGGTGGACAAGATTGTCCTCGCCGCCGCTGGCAATGAGTTTTCCGTCAGGGGAGATGGCCAGTGCGTGTACCGGCTTACGATGTCCCAGATAGCTGAAGAGCTCGCCGTTGCGGCATTGGCCCCACAGATAGCGCCAGGCAAAGTCACGAAGGTCGCGCTTCGGCGGTTCGGCCCTCTGCCTATCGAGCAGTTCTCGCGCAAGCCCAACGTTACCGCTTTCCAACGCCTTTTCTGCCAGATTTACCTCAGCGACATAGAGGCGGTCGTCGGCGATGCGGCGCTGGTTTGTCTCTCTTACCGCCGCTGCTCTCGCGTTGTCTCTCGCCAGGTTCGCCGCGAGGGAGCTCCGATATGCTGTTAGGGCGAGCGCGCCCACCAGGATCGAGATCATCCCCATCACCGCGCCGGCCCTCAGCATGCCTCGTCGGTAGGCTGACTTCTGCCGTCGCAGCTCCGCACCTGGCATGTGGCTGACAACCCACGCCTGATCGAAAACGTGCGCGTATATCCGGTTCCGAATCCTGAGCCTCCCGGCCTCCACGGTAGATATGCCGGATAACTTCATCACGCTCATTAGCGGATTCGTCTCGTCGTCGGGCACGCCCCGTCCGGCCCGCATCTTCCTGTAGAGATCGAGCACGCTTGCCAGGTCGGCCTCACTCCGAAGCAGCCTGTTCCTCACAAACGATAGGTTATCATCGCTCTCCTGAGCCGTGTGAGTCAGGAAGAGCTCCCGGCAGCTCCTGTCGATGCCGCGCTCGGATTCGATTCCCTGCTCCACGCACGTTCGGCACAGTCTCTGCGTAAGGTAGGGATGCCCACCCGTCCAGTGGAGCACTCGGCGAAGAAGCGCGGCGCCGGACGCCCCCATGCCCTGACCAAGGCATTCTGCCTCCTGAGCCGTGAAATCCCGGAGCTCGATCCGGCGACCTATGTTGAAGGGACTCATCCGTATATCGGTGATGAGGTCTGCCGGCGCGGCTGCGCCCACTAAGCAAAAGGTGAGCCGCTTATACTCCGTGTCCTCCGTCCTCGCGTTATGGCAGGCCCTCATTGCTGCGAAGAACTCGTCGGCCGAGAAGGAGAGGGACCGGACCGCGTCAATCTCGTCCACAAACACGACGAGGGGCGAATCCAGGGCCGGCAGCGCCACTTCTCGAATCGCTCCAAAGTAGCGCTGCACAGGCGGCAGCTGCGCATGCTCCTTCCAGTGTTTCAGAAACTCCGAGCGAAGGCCCAGCGCCCGCCCGGTCTCCGCCAGAAGCCCCGCATACCACTGCTCCGGCGACACATTCTGAGCGCCGATCCGCGTCAGATCCACGAACGCTGTCCGCACGCCATTCTCTCGTAGCCTGGAGACCGTCCGAACAGACAGAGAACTCTTGCCCATCTGTCTGGAGTTGAGGACGTAGCAATATTCGCCCGCAAGAAGTGACGAGAGAAGCTGCCGATCAGCCGAGCGCTCGACATACGAGGAAGCGTCCGGCGAAAGCGTGCCGCCGGTGACGTAAAAGGATTGTTCGATCTGATTGATGGCTGGCATTGGCTGGATTGCTTACGTTACTGGACGAGACGGTTGCGAAGGTATTGGTCTCCATGACGGCGGGGCCGAGCTCCGTTATAGGGGGCGGCAAGTCTCAGGCGACGGTTACGCTGACTGCTCCGGCTCCGGACGGCGGTGCGATCGTAGCAATATCGAGCAGCAACGGGACCATCGCGCCCATTCCTGCCACGGTAAAGTTTCCGGCCGGCATAAAAATCGTTACCTTCTCCATCGAGACGAAAGCGGTTACCGAGCCGGTACAGATCACTATCACCGCGTCGCTTGGAGGGGCAAGCCGCAAGGCGATCCTCAAAGTAACGAAAAATTAGTCAGGGGCCAATCACAAACATTTCCGCGGGACTCGCGTCCCGCGGGGATGTTTGCTTTCATCTGCTTGCACAAAGCAGCCTGTCCCAATATGCTGATTGACAGGGCATAACCACAACTTCTGTCTCGGAGATTCAATACTCCCGCAGGCCCATCAACCGGCCCGGCTGCGGCTTGGGATAAAATCCCTTCGCGTCCGGCTGCAACGGCGCGGGAGTATCCGAGGTCAGCTTGTCCAGTCCCGGCGCAAACTCGTGGTCACTGTTCAGCATGTCCTGATAGGTGACCTCCTGGCCCGTGTGCGCCGCCATACGGCCCATGCTGGTTACCAGGCTCGCTTCCACGCCGCGCTTAACCTCGTTATGCGGCTTGTCGTTGCGGATAGCCGAGATCAGAACGTCCCATTCCGTCTGATAGGGGTTATTTTCTACCGTGGACGTCCAGACCGCCCGCTTGGGATCGACATTCTGGCCCTTATAGATGGCTGCCGGGCCATTATAGTCGTTGTGGTTAGCCGCGACCGCAACGCCCTTGGTTCCGTGAACGTAGCTTGAATAGATACCCAATGTGCCTATCATGTGGCGCCCGTCGAAGTTGAACTTGCTACCATCCGCGAACGTGTATTCGACGGCGTATACATCGAAGTTCTGATCGATAAATGGTATTCCGTCTGGCGTGGTCTTGTAGTGCCGGCCGCCAAGCGCCTGCGCCTTGACTGGCCACGCGTTCTTCATCCAGGAGAGATGGTCAATGTGATGGATGTAGAAATCGCTGAAGTTCCCGCCACTCGCCCATAGGAAGGCATGGAAGTGTCGAACCTGGTAGTCCAGATCACTGATTGCGGCCGGCTTCGGCGTCAGCTCGGAGTCTGCGGCCGGGGGGTGAACGCGATATCCGCGCATAAGGATGATATCGCCGAGTTCGCCGTTCTGGATTCGCTCGTGCAGCTCCTGGAGAGGCTTATAATGGTGGGACATCAACCCGACGCCGACCTTTAGATTCTTGGCGGTGGCTTCGTCCGCGAGCTTCAGCATCTTCTTGCTGGTCGGCCCGTCTACCGTGACCGGCTTCTCCATGAAAACGTTGAGCTTCTTTTCGATGGCGTAGGTGAAATGCACCCATCGGAACGCGGGCGGCGTCGTCAGGATAACCACGTCGCCGGGCCTCAGTGAATCCATAGCCCTTTTATATGCGTCCCACCCGATAAACTTGCGATCCTGGGGCACATCCATTTTGTCCGCAACGTCGGACTTACTTAGGCCGTCGAAGCTGGCCCGCAGGCGGTCGGGAAATGCGTCGGCCATGGCGACCAGCTTGATCGGGCCGCTCTTTGTGCTCAACGCGTTGACGACGGCGCCGCTCCCGCGCCCGCCGCAGCCGACAATGGCGACGCGAATCGTGCTGTCCTGTGCGGCGTGCACGGCAGGGATTCCGACCATGGCCAGCGCGGCGGAACCCGCAGAAATACGACCGGAATCCTTAAGAAACTCACGGCGTGACAACGAAGTGTCTTTTTTCTCCAACAAACTATCCTCCTAAAAAGCGGTTGCCTGAATCAGTTATAAAATCGCCCGAATGGCGATCTGTTTTGAGTATTTCGATGCCATTAGACAATTAACCTCGTTTTTCATTGGCGAAATTGCTTTCGCTGCGTCCAGCGATTGAAGTCAGGTCGCCCTTGTTCCCGTCCTGTGCTGAACTCGCAAATCTAATGGGCCGCGGCGCCAACTGTCACCCGGATGATGTCTGTTTGTCCGGACTCGGCCGGATTGGCAGAATGCGCGCCCGTTGCCGTTCCTCGCTGATAACGATGAGGGAGCCCGAATACAATACATTATGAAACTGCCGCAGCCCTGCTATTACCAAATCTCCAATTCGCGACATCACCGGTTCCTGTGTTCGGACCTGGATGACGCTGAGACGGGAAGCGTTAGTAGCAGCGAGAAGATTTCCGAAATCCACGTCGTGAGTGAACACGATTAGATCGTGCTCGACGGCGTATCGCATCAGTACAGTATCTTCCGCGCAGGGATCGCCAACGGAAGACCAATGAACAGCATCGAATCCTTGCTGTTTCAGAAAGTAAACCCAGTCCGGAGACAGATACATATTGATCAGGTGTTTCAGCGTCGTCACCGCTTTCAGCTAGGGTGAATTGGAACGTCTGCTTCTTCAACTCGCCATGCGGCATAGACTAGTGACTGTCTTACATCCTCCTCGTCCAGATAGGGATAAGCGCTGATGATATCGGCTGAAGAGTGACCGGACGCCAGGAGACCAACGAGCATGCCCACGGTAACCCGCAAGCCCCTGATACATGGCTTCCCGCCCATCACCAGGGGGTTCATTGTAATTCGATCCAGATTCATAGCATGCGCCTTCGGTTTATTGTAACATATTTGAATCAGGCCGTCTAAGGCATACTTCTCGCGTCATTTTGCTCTTGTCGGCGGCCTGCACGTTAGCTCGCGATTCCTCTTTCGGCGCGGCCATTTGTTCAATGCTCTTAATGCGAAGTCGTGCCATGCCCTCAAAGCCCACCATCAGCTTGACGCGCGTGCCGATCCGCACCTACGGTTCACCGGCGTGAACTACGGAAGCATACAGCGCACGCTTACTTTCGGAAGACTTAGTCTCGGGAGGTCTGAACGGAAACATCATGACCATTTTGTCCGCGCAGCACCGTGAAGATGATGTTAAACCTGCCCGCACCGCTTTCGCACGGGCAGGCCGGTACGGGATCGAATATGGCCGCCGGGTAGGAAATCACATGGGAAGCGAGTAACGTTAGGTTTAATGAGTCGGGAATTTGGTGACCTTTGCGGCGCACGGTCCAAATTTCCAGGGTATGCCAGCCGCTTCGTCCTCTCCCCAACACGCCAGGATCTGGGTGGTAGATACAGCGGTTCGTAGGCGCTATAAAACTGTGATGATCGATGAGGCGAACCTAACGCAGTGCAGGGATTCGAGCCGGGCCAGAAGCAAGCCGAATATGACCACCACTTGCATCAAAACTATACCAAATCTCACCAAGAATGGAGGTCCTGAGACGTGTCGGGACAACGCCTAGAAGGCAAATTGGCAAGTGAACGGCAGCGCCACTTCGTGGGCAGGGCAGCCGAAACGCATATCTTCGGAGACCTTATCGCAGATGAAGAGCAATCGTCCAAGTTCCTCTACCTGTATGGTCCGCCCGGAATAGGCAAGACGACGCTGATTCACCATTTTGTAGACCAATGCCGTCAGGAACAATTGGCGGTCTTTCTAATAGATGCCCGCCTGCTCGAAGCCACTCCACAGGCATTTCTCCAAGCGCTCGGCCAGGCCACAGGAATAGCCGAAACAGCCGAGCCGACAGCTGTTCTTGCGGAATTGCCGAATAGGTATGTGCTGCTGATAGACACTTATGAGAATCTTGCTCCTATTGACTCCTGGCTGCGCGCAATTCTGCTTCCCCAACTTCGGGCCGATACCGTAGTTGTGCTGGCTGGCCGAGGCGAGCCTATGTCCACCTGGAGAGGAGATGCAAGCTGGAGGGGTCTTTTCCGTCCTGTACCACTGCGCAACCTTAATCCCGAAGAATGCCGGCAATATTTGGAAATCCGCTCGATTCCGCAAGACCAACAGCTGGCGGTCGCTGCATTCACCCATGGCCATCCGCTCGCGCTGTCTCTCATTGCCGACCTCTTCACACAAAACCCGGAGATGCTTTTCTCGACGCAAACCGCGCAGAACGTTATTCAGATGCTGGTTTCCGAATTTGTCGAGGGGACTCTCGATTCGGGCCAGAGAGCTGCATTGGAGCTATGCGCCATGCTGCGGGCAACCACTCAGTCGGCCTTGCGCGAGATTCTTGATGTCCCGGATGCTTACTCGCTGTTCGCCTGGCTGCAAAGCCTCTCCTTCGTGGAAAAAGGGACGTCAGGGTTGTTTCCGCACGATCTCGCCCGAGAGGCGCTGTCTGCCGATTTGCAATGGAGAGATCCCGGCCGATACGCGGAGCTGCTAAAATCCTCGCGACTGCATTACGAAAAGCGACTCATGCAGAATCGGGAGCGAGATAAACAGGGCGTGATTGCAGATTACATATATCTCACTCGCGGCAACCCGCTGGTTAGCCCGTTTGTTGAATTCGACACTCTGAGCGAGGTATATGCTGACCTGTTCCGCGAGAGCGATCGGCAGGCTCTTCTCGCAATGATTAGCGCGTTTGAGGGGGCCGAATCGGCACAACTCTGTGATTACTGGCTAGGCTGCTCGCCGCATAAAACGCATGTCGTTCGCTCCGGAACGGGCGTAGGCCCTCATTTAACTCCCTGCGGATTCTGGTGCTTGATCCGTATCGATCAGGCTACACAGGCGGAACGGGAAATGGACCCTGCGGTGGCCGCGGCGTGCGAATACCTGGAGCGTCACGGGCCGCTCCGTCCGGGTGAATCGGCCACACTGTTTCGCTTCTGGATGTCCCGCGACAACTATCAAGGAGTGTGCTCTGTGCAGAGCTTGATCCTGGTCAATATGGTGCGGCATTGCCTTCTGACGCCGGGGCTCGCCGTCTCCTTTATGCCTTGCAGTGACAGTCAATTCTGGGCTCCAGTCGCTGAATTTGCGGAACTCAACAGAATGCAAGAGGCAGATTTTCACGTCGACGGACGCAAATATGGTGTCTATGGAAGGGACTGGCGCACTTTATCGCCTATTGAATGGATAAATGCGCTTGGCGACAAGATGGAGATGGATCCGGAGGCACTGCCGGCGCGCCGCCAGGATTCCGCAATCGTGCTGAGCCGCAATGATTTCGGACTTGCCGTACGAAACGTGCTGCGATTCTGGATGAATCCCACCGAATTGAGGTCTAATCCGTTGCTGCAGTCGCGGTTCATCATTGAAATCAGCGGCTCGGAAAGCCGTATTGAACAACGGATCGCAGTCCTTCAGAAAGTTATGCTTCAGGCGGCCGAGTCACTTGGATCGGCGCCTCGAAGAGCGCAGCTATTCGACGTACTGCGACGTACATATTTCGAGGCCGCGCCATCTCAGGAGGCTATTGCAGAGGCCCTGAATATTCCCTTCAGCACATATCGCCGCCACCTTATTGCTGCCATAGGGGTTGTTTCTGATGTGTTATGGGACAAGGAGATTGACGCTGTTTGGCCGCAAAAACCTGCCGAAATTGCGAAATAGACGTTGGTGACCGCCCAGCGAGCAAAACTTGAGCAATAAATGGTCTGGTTATTTGTTCAAGCGCTTCGTTAGAATAAGGGTGCCCCATTCGGCGCCCTTAATTTATGTCGATCCGGGATCAAGGGGTTGGTTTTGCCAGGGAAGCTGCTGGCGGGATGAACCGTTGCCGAGTGGGGCATTCAAAATGGGCGCAGACGGTAGCGGGCAACCACGCCGGCGTCTCTCCACCTGTGAATTAGATCAGTCCATCGGGACGATATGGAACTAATTTCAGAGGTCGTCCGTTTTTTCTTTCACGTGCTTTGTTGTTTTCTGCAATCCAGCAATTGCTGGATTGGATCGCATGACAACACGCAAGGTTTATTCTTGCGCGCCTACGACTGGATTGGCAGCACTCGTATTGATTCGCACTATCAATTCGTAGGTGTTTATCGCACAATTTCAATTTGCGCCAGGGCCGGGATGCCGTGGCAAAGGAGACGAAGATGAGTGTCGTAAAGCAGATGTTGGAGATGTTGGACGAGCGACGCAGCACTCGACGTGACATGCTGAAAACTTTGGGAGCAGGTTCGCTGGCAGGAGCTGCCACGCTCGCGCTTTCGGCATGCGGCAGTGGCAGCAGCAATAACAGCAGTGGAGGCGGCGCCTCCGATGCGGACGTTCTCAATTTCGCGCTGAACCTTGAGTACCTGGAAGCGCTGTACTATCTGTTCGCAACCACCGGAGCCGGCCTGAGCGCGGCCGATTCGGGAACCAATCCCGGGGCGATTACGATCAAGGCGAATCCGCAGGTAACCTTCGCAACACCCGCGTTCCAGCAGTATGCGCAGGAGATTGCTGCGGACGAGCTTGCGCACGTGCGCTTCCTGCGCACGGCGCTCGGTGGCGCGGCGGTAGTCAGGCCGGCTATCGACCTTCAAAACAGCTTCAATGCCGCCGCGGCTGCTGCGGGCATCGGAGCGGCTTTCGATCCTTTCGCGAACGAGACCAACTTCCTGCTCGGAGCATTCATATTCGAGGATGTCGGCGTAACCGCCTACAAAGGCGCGGCGCGGTTGATCAATAATAAGGATACGCTGGAGGCGGCAGCCGGAATCCTTGCGGTCGAAGCCTATCATGCCTCGGAGGTCCGTACGATTATCTACAGCCTGGGAGCCGGGCCGCAGGGTCTCGCGCAACAAATCTCGGACCTTCGGGATACGCTGGACGGAACAGGAGACGACGATCAAGGGGTCACGCTCGGCGGACAGGCGAACATTGTCCCCACGGACAGCAACGGCCTCGCCTTCAGCCGCAGCACCAGCCAGGTGCTTCGTATCGTCTATGCCAACGCGAACACGGGCGTTAGCAGCGGAGGATTCTTCCCGAGTGGCCTGAACGGAACCATCAAGACGACCTAGATCTCACGACAATCGAACAGTTGCTGTTGCCTGTCCGCGCCGTTTCGGGGCGGACAGGCATTTTTTGCAAAAGGGCGTGTAAGCGAGCGACTTCGGCCGGTTCGAAAGGTTTGCGCCTTAAATTCCTTTGGGGATATTGCCTCGTCGCAATAAGGCGTCGAGTTTGCTAATCGTTTTAAGGAGCAGATATCGTGAGAATTAGGCAGTTGGTTTTCCTGCTTGCCTTCGCCGGCGCCACCTTCGCAATACCGGCCGGTTCCGTTGCGCAGGCTCCAGCTAAACCTGACGCGCAGATGAAGGCGGTACTCGACCAGTTGGGGGCGCTGCACCCAAAGCAGATTGATAAGCTCACTCCAGCCGAAGCGCGCAAGCAGCCAACACCGGCCGACGGAGTGAAGGCTCTCCTGAAAAAGATGGGTAAGAGCACTGCTCCTGAGCCTGTTGGCAGCGTCAAGAATACCACCATTCCCGGTCCCGCGGGCAGCGTCCCGGTGCGCATCTACACACCGCGTGGCAGGGGCCCATTTCCAGTCGTTGTTTACATTCACGGCGGAGGCTGGGTAATCGCGACATTAGACACCTACGATTCCTCCCCACGAGCAATGACCAACATGGCGGGAGCGGTTGTCGTCTCAGTGGAGTATCGCAAAGCTCCCGAGCACAAGTTTCCCGCGGCGCACGAAGACTGTTATGCAGTCATGCAGTATGTAATCAAGAATGCCGCCAAGATGAACGGCGATCCAAAGCGTGTTGCAATTATGGGTGAGAGCGCGGGCGGGAATATGGCCACATCGGTCTGCATGATGGCCCGTGATCGCAAAGGCATGATGCCGATATACCAGGTCCTGATATTTCCGGTTGCCAACAGCGATACGAACACGCCGTCGTACAGGGAAAACGCGAATGCGAAGCCGCTCAACAAGGCGATAATGGTCTGGTTTGCCCACCATACCATCAAGAGTCAGGCGGACTTGACGAATCCTTATTTAGCGGTGCTGCAGGGCAACGCGAAGGGACTTCCTCCCGCGACCGTCATTACCGCTCAGATCGACCCTCTCCGAAGCGAGGGCAAGGCGTACGCGGACAAGCTGAAAGCCGCTGGGATTGCCGTCCGGTATCGCAACTACGAAGGCGTTGCCCACGAGTTCTTTAGAATGGGAGCGGTTGTCGATAAGGCGAAAGCTGCGGAGCAGTTCGCCGCGGATGGTCTCAAATCGGCATTCAAATAGTGCCTACCGCCTCACCCCTACTTGGATAGAACCTTGTGAACTTGGGAGCCTGTTCGCACTATAACGGCGCGGACAGGCGTTTTTTGGGGCCTCAATTATGGCCGTCCGGAAGGATTTTGGCCGTGAACAGGGTAACGTTTAAGTGCGCCATATTGCACGATATTGGACGATAGTGCACGAATAACCAGCGTCGACTTCCGAATGGTTAGGATAGACGATTAACCCATGGCTGCTCCACCTTCCGATTCATCAAACCCGTCAAACAAACTCTCAATACCAGGCGTTCCCGCGCAGGCCAGGCTGTGGGGAGGCAGATTCAGCGGCTCCACGGATGAGATCGTGGAAAGGCTGAACAACTCGCTCCATTTCGATTCCCGTCTCTGGAGACAGGACATCGAGGGGAGTATCGCGCACGCCACAATGCTAGGCGAAGCCGCCATCATCCCTGTGAGCGACGCCGAAAGTATTGTCGCGGGTCTGAAAGCGATTGCGACAGGGCTGGAGGACGGCAGTATCCGCCTGGATCCGTCTGCGGAGGATATCCATAGCGCCGTCGAGCAGATTCTGCGCGAGCGGATAGGCCCCATAGCGGGCAAGCTCCATACTGCTCGCAGCCGCAACGATCAGGTCGCGACCGACACCCGCCTCTATCTTCGCGAGGTGATCGGCGCGATTTCCGAGGAGGTGGCTTCGTTCCAACGGACACTCCTGCAGTTGGCGGAACGGGAGATCGATACCGTGCTGCCCGGCTACACGCACCTCCAGCACGCGCAGCCGATTCTTTTGGCTCACCATCTTCTTGCCTACTTCTGGATGCTCGATAGGGATCGCGGCCGGCTGGCCGACTGCGCGAAGCGGCTGAATCTGCTGCCGCTTGGGGCCGGGGCGCTTGCCGGCACATCTTTCCCTATTAACCGAGACCGAGTCGCGGAGCTGCTCGGATTCGCGGGTGTAATCGAAAACAGCCTCGATGCCGTTTCGGATCGCGATTTCGCCCTGGAGTTTCTCTCCGCGGCATCCATCCACATGGTCCATCTGTCCAGGCTGGCGGAGGAGATTATTCTCTGGAACAGTCCTGAGTTCGGCTTCGTCGAACTCGATGACAGCGTTACCACCGGCAGCAGCATTATGCCGCAGAAGAAGAATCCCGACGTGGCGGAGCTGGCGCGGGGAAAGGCTGGCCGCGTATTCGGCGATCTTCTGGCTCTCCTGACAGTTATGAAGGGTCTCCCGCTTGCCTACAATAAGGACATGCAGGAGGACAAGGAGCTTCTGTTCGACGCGGTGGATACGCTGCAGATGGTGCTTCCGGCGTTCCATAAGACGCTCGCTACCGCGACCTTCATGCGTGAACGGATGGCGTCCGCTCTCTCTCGGGACTTCTCCACGGCCACCGATCTTGCCGATTTCCTCGTGAAGACCGGCATGCCGTTCCGTGACGCCCACCACATTGTCGGCACGATAGTGAGACACTGCATGAACGATGGGATTGGGCTGGAGGATCTGAGCAAGGACGATCTGGCGGGATTCTCGCCCGCCTTCAATTCCGAAGCATGCGCCGAGGCCACGGTTTCTGCGAGCGTTGGCGCGCGCAAAGTGCGAGGCGGTACGGCGAGGGAAGCGGTGCTGGCACAGCTCGATATGGTGCGCGCAGCGCTCGGCACGGCCGGCATGTGACGGCCCTATCCGGCAGGAACCGAACACCCGGCATTAACTCGGATTCGCCTGGGATTCATAAACATTCGCAAAGATTCGCGAGGAATTACTGCCGATGATTCGCCAAAGCGATAACTCCTCAACGCAGGGATCGATTAGTCATCTCCTAATGTTGGCGTTGACGGCGGTCGCGCTGGCCGTGGTGGAGCTTACAGGCGGCAGGTCTTCCGAGTTCGTTTCGCTGCTCTTTCTTCCCATCATCCTGGCGGTCCTCCGCTACCGCTTCGAGGCGGCGCTTTCGGTCGGCCTCGGCATAACCTTTCTCTATCTTGCGCTTCCATCAGGCCGGGCCGCCGGGACCCCTTACAACGGCCACGATCTGGCCCGAGTCGTATCGTTAAACGCGATCACGCTCATCAGCGCGTTCTATGCGAAGCAGGTCCAGCGGGAGAGGGTGATCTTACAGGAGAGGGTGGACGAGAAAGAAGCGCTGCTCAACGTCTCGCAGGTGGTCAATTCCTGTGACAAGCTGGAATATGCCCTGAACTCCGCACTGCTTATGCTTACGACTCTGATTCCCGATGTGCGTTACGCGGCCATATTCCTCGTGGATGACGCCCGGAAGGACCTTGCTCGCGAGGCGGATATCGGGGCGAGCAGCACCGGCCATCTGCCGCCGCGGATTGAGCCGGACATGCTGGCGAAAGGCTGGTCGCTCGACTCCCCGGAGCCGCACTACGTGGCGGACGCGACCGCGATACTCACGTCATCGCATCAATCGCATCAATCGCATCTGGGGCAGCCTCTGATGAGCGGCGCCGCTTCGTATGCGTGCGTCAGCCTCCGCTCATTGAAAGTTCCCGTCGGCCTTCTCTATGTCTCGGCGGATCGGCCCGGCGCGTTTTCCGCCGGGAGCCTCCGCCTGTTAAAGGCATTTGCCGAGCGTATCGCCTTTCCGATACAAAAGATTAGGATTCAGGAAGGGCTCCGGAACCTGGCGTTCTCGGATCCGATGACCGGACTCAATAACTATCGCGCGTTCCGCATGCATCTCGTAGACGAATGGAAGAGGGCGGTCCGCTATCGCAGGCCGCTCTCGATAATTATTCTGGACCTCGACGGTTTTAAGGGGATAAACGACAGATACGGGCATCCGTGCGGGGATCGACTGCTCATCGCGCTGGCGGACACGCTGCGAGAGACTGTCCGCGAAACCGACGTGCCGGCCCGGTACGGCGGCGAGGAGTTTGCGGTCGTCTGCCCGGAGACCTCCGGGGCCGACGCGCTCATCGTGGCGGAGCGTATTCGATCCGCCGTGGAGGCGTCGCGGCACCAACTCGCGCCTGACGAGACCACGGCGATAACGTGCAGCGTGGGCGTGGCAACCTTTCCGCAGCATGCGGAGAGCGAAGCAACACTTATTGAAGCGGCGGACGCGGCCCTCTATTACGCCAAACGCAGCGGAAAAAATCGGGTCCGCAGCGCCGATTCCCTGCCTTTCCTCTCCGCCGATACAGGCACATGATCCGCGTACCAATCCACTCGTTTCACATGGCAAGCGAGGCACTGAAGTGACATCGTTTTCGTCCGTGAGGACGATCGACCGCAGGCCCTCCAGCGAGGTCACTTCAGTGCCTCGCTCACGATCCTGAGTTGAGCGGGGCAAGCTTCAGGCTCTGCCATAAATACCAGGTGGCGAGGCTTCGCCAGGGTCGCCATTGCTCGCCCATCTCGCCTACAACCGACGGGGCAGGACGCTGATCCGTTTCGTAGGCGCGGTGCACCGCTGCGAGGAGGCCGAGATCGTCCACGGGCAGTATATCGGACCGACCGAGGGAGAAGATGAGGAACATTTCCGCTGTCCACCGGCCCACCCCCTTCACCTGCGTAAGGTGCATGATAATCTCCTCGTCCGTCATAGAATCCAATCTCCCGAATTCTATGGTTCCATCGAGAAACTTCGCGCTGAGGTCGTGCACGTATCTTGCTTTCGCGCCCGAAAGACCGGCGGAGCGCAGCTCTTCGACCGCAACCGTGGTGACGGAAGCTGGTGTCACGCCGCTGCCTGGCCCACAAAGTGATTCAAATCTGCCCCAAATCGCGGCGGCGGCATGAATGGACACCTGCTGGCCGATAATCGCGCGGGCCAGCGCCTTGAACGGGTCCGTATCGGGCACGAGGGCGCACGGGCCTACCCGCAGAATGATCGCTGCTAGCGCCGAGTCAATCATACTTAGATGCGCAGTTCCAGCGGTAATCTCTTCCGGCGTCATGGATTGCACCTGTAATCGTTGGCGGAATTGCGAGGGTGGATGTGAAAGTGTGGGCTGTCGTGCTAGCGGCGGGCGAGGGTCGGCGCATGGGCGGCGATAAGCTGACCCTGCCATATCGCATCTCAACAATAATCCGGACGGTAGTCGAGACCGTGAGCCGTGCGCCAGTCGACGGCGTGGTCGTGGTTCTTGGACACCATGCGAACGAAATAAGATACACCTTGTCTTCCGTGAATGTCCAATTTATTGGAAACCCCACCCCCGATGAGGGAATGCTCTCTTCGGTTCAATGCGGTCTAAACGCACTGCCAGCGGACGCAGATACCGCATTGATCGTATTGGGCGACCAGCCCCAGCTGAGGAATGATACGGTCGCCACTCTGATGGATGCCGCGGAAATGTCCAACAAAGCGATGTTCATTCCGACCTTCGATGGGAACCGCGGGCATCCCATGTTGCTCCGATTGCGAATAAAAGAGGATATTCTTTCGCTGCCCGCGGGCGTCGGGCTCAACGCGTGGCGCGAGGGGCACGAGGAAGATGTCGAGCTGGTTCCCGTGGACGCTCCTGCAATTCTCGAGGACATAGACACGCCGGACGATTACCGCCGCGCCCTGGAGTCTGAAGAATCCACGCAACGCTAGAATCCTACACAATCATTCCCGCGCCTACGGTATTATTCGTCGCCTCATCGATAAGAATCAGGCTTCCCGTGATGCGGTTGCGGCTGTAGGAATCGTAGACGAGCGGCTGAGTGGCGCGGAGAGTAATCCGCGCAATGTCGTTCATGGCGACTGTCCTGTCTGATTCGTCGCGCTCCAGGTTGTTGATATTCAGCTTGTAGCGGATGTCCTTCACGAGGCATCGAACGTCGCGCGTTGCATGGCGGACAACGTATTTGCCGTTGAGTTGAAGCGGCCGCTCGCCCAGCCAGCAGACCATCAGCTCTATGTCCTGCGAAACCCGAGGCGTATCGTCTTCGCCGACAATCATATCGCCCCGGCTGATGTCCAGATCGTCTTCAAGCGTCAATGTCACAGACATGGGCGCGGCAGCCTCATCATGGTTCTCCTGCCACGGATTCGCGGTATCCACGCTCCTGACCCGTGAAAGCAGGCCGGACGGCAGGACCTTCACCCGGCTGCCCGGCCTAAAAACTCCGCCGGCAATTCTGCCCGCGTATCCCCGGTAGTCGTGGAATTACGCGCTCTGCGGCCTGATAACGTACTGAACCGGGAAGCGCATGTCGGTGTCGTTCAGGTCGCTGGAGATATGGATCGTTTCGAGCAGCGTCATGAGCGTAGGGCCGTCGTACCAGCTCATGCTCTCCGACCCGTCCACTACGTTATCGCCCAGAAGCGCGCTGATTGGGATGAACCGGATGTCGACGATGTCGAAGCGGGAGGCGAACGCGTCGAACTCCTTGCGAATCTCCTCGAAAACCTCCTCCTTGAAGTCCACAAGGTCCATCTTGTTGACGCAGACCACCCCGTGCGGAATTCGGAGCAGAGAGGCGATGATAGCGTGGCGGCACGTCTGCTCGACGATTCCGTTTCGCGCATCCACCAGGATAATGGCGAGGTTCGCGGTGGAAGCGCCGGTTACCATATTCCGCGTGTACTGGATGTGGCCGGGCGTGTCCGCGATAATGAACTTGCGCTTCGGGGTCGCGAAGTAACGGTAGGCGACGTCGATGGTGATTCCCTGCTCGCGCTCGGCGCGCAGGCCGTCCGTCAACAGGGCAAGGTTCACATAGTCCTCGCCCCGCTGCTCGCTGGTCGCCTTGATTGCGTCGTACTGATCGCTAAAGATGGACTTACTGTCATACAGCAGCCGGCCAATGAGCGTGCTCTTGCCGTCGTCCACGCTGCCCGCGGTCGTAAACCGCAGCAGATCCATGTCCAGGTATGCGGTTGTGGAGAAGTCGGTCATGGTGCTGAGTGCTGAGTGCTGAGCCCTGGGTACTGAGTGCTGAGTAGGGAGCAACCTCCGTGTTGCGCCGTTCTGTAAATGCGTTGCGCCGTGTTCTTGCCGTTACTCGGCACTCAGCATTCGGCACTCAGTACTCAAAAATACCCTTCCTTCTTTCGGTCTTCCATGGCGGCGTCCGAGCGGCGGTCGTCGGCGCGCCCGCCGCGTTCGGTAATGCGGGAGGCGGCGACCTCCTGAATGATCTCTTCGACGGTTGACGCGCTTGACGAGGTTGCGCCCGTGCAGGTCATGTCGCCGATCGTGCGGAATCGGATGCGCTCCGCACGCGGTGATTCAGCCGGCCTCAAAGTCAGGAATTCGGAGTTCGCCAGCAGAACGCCGTCGCGCTCGATGCAGTCGCGATCGTGGGAGAAGTAGAGGCTGGGAAGCGGCACCTGCTCCATGTATAGGTACTGCCAGACATCCATCTCCGTCCAGTTGCTGATGGGGAATACACGGAAGTGCTCGCCGACACGCTTGCGCCCATTGAACAGGTTCCAGAGCTCCGGACGTTGATTTTTGGGGTCCCACTGCCCAAATTCGTCCCGGTGCGAGAAGAATCGCTCCTTTGCTCGCGCCTTCTCTTCATCTCGCCGCCCGCCGCCGATTGCGCAGTCCGCCTTTAGCTCCTCGATTGCATCCAGAAGCGTTACGGTTTGCAGGGCGTTTCTGCTGGCGTTGGGGCCCCTCTCCTCGGTCACGCGCCCAGCATCTATGGAATCTTGTACGTAGCGGACAAGCAGTTTTGTCTGGATCGCCTGTACCCACTCGTCGCGGTAGGTAAGCGTCTCCTGAAAGTTGTGGCCGGTGTCGATGTGCAGAAGCGGAAAAGGGATGCGGGCGGGCCAGAATGCCTTGCGGGCAAGATGGCTCAGAACTATGGAGTCTTTGCCTCCGGAAAAGAGGAGGACGGGCCGCTCGAATTGGGCGGCGACCTCGCGCAAAACGAAGATGGATTCAGATTCAAGCTCGCGCAGATGCGTGAGACGGTGGGGGGTCATTGGCTTTTCTAGGTCTGGTGTTAGAAGCGTCATGCATCTATTTTACCTCATAAACCTACGTAAGTTGATTAAACTACTCGACTTTATCTTGCGCCTTCATGCGTTCCGACAGACTTGACGAGTAAAACAATGCAGTTCAGCCTGCCGCGGGGCGTGCCGCTCCTCGTGCCGGAGTGCGGCTCAGTTGGTGTAGGGGTCTTGCTCACGATAGGCCCCGATACACGATGATTACCCGCCAGCGATACACCGTTTTACAGCACATGGACCGGATCAGGGGTTCAAAACAACAGGGGGTGGGAGAGGCGGGAAGAGATTTCAGGACGGAATCGTCAGATTGATCCCGACCGGCATGAACAGCTCCAGCGCGTTGATGGGCAGATGAATCCGTTCTTCGCGGATGTAGAGCGTATCGGTCTCTTCATCATCGATGACTGGCCGGAGAATTGTCCAGCCCTCGGTAACTTCGTGCACGATATAGAATCCCGCGGTCAAATCGGATACGTCGTCGAGCAGGACGAGAACTTCACCTAGGACCATGAGCGGGTCAATCGGGCACATGTCAGTATATTCTAATCCGTGCATTGAGCGGTGAAGAGCGCTGGCAGCCAATAGCCGGCAGCCATGAGGGGCGCTTTCATTTCGGTAAGGAACCAACCGAGGAAACGAATGACAGCCCAATTAGTTCCATGCGCGCCATTTTATTTCGCGGGTCGCTTCATCTCCAATTCATCTCCAATTCATCTCCAATTCATCTCCAATTCATCTCCAATTATCACGCACTATCGCGTCGGACATGCGGGCAACGCGGGTCATCTCCTTGACATCGTGCACGCGGACGATGGCCGCGCCGTTCGCAATGCTTATGGCTACCGTGGCGGCGGTGCCTTCGATCCGATCTTCGACGGACAGGCCGCCCAATACGCTGCCGATCATGGATTTGCGCGAGGTGCCTGAAAGGACGGGATAACCCATGACAGTGAGTTCACGGAGGCGGCGCAGCAACTCCAGGTTGTGAGACGGATTCTTGGCGAATCCGAATCCGGGGTCGATAATGATGTTCTCTTTTCGGATACCGGCCCGCAGGGCCGCATCCACGCGTTCTTTCAATTCGTCGCGGACCTCCGTCACCACGTCGTGGTAGACCGCGTTGTCCTGCATGGTCCGGGGCGTTCCGCGGATGTGCATGAGGCAGACCGGCGTCCCCAGTTCCGCAAGAGTCGAGGCCATCGCCGGATCGAATGCGAGCGCGCTGATGTCGTTTACCATGGCTGCGCCCGCCAGAATACACCGGCGCGCAACTTCGGATTTGTAGGTGTCGACCGAAAGCGGTACATGAATCCTATCCGCGAGCGCCTCTATTACGGGCATTACGCGGCGAAGCTCTTCCTCGGCCGGCAATGGATCCGATCCGGGGCGAGTCGATTCGCCGCCCAGATCCAGTATGTCGGCCCCGTCCGCGACCATCTCTTCGGCGTGCCGTATCGCGGAATCCGGCGAGAAAAAGCGCCCGCCGTCGGAGAACGAGTCGGGCGTGATATTGAGTATTCCCAGGACCAGCGTGCGGTCGCCTCGCCGGGCAATGTCCAGAAGTTCGCCAATAGTCATGTAGTCATGTGCGGGCGTATTCTGTCGCGTGAAGATAACAGCGGGGTCGGGTATTGTTGTCGGGACTTATTAATGATAGAGGCTCGGACGGCTCGGCTCGCCCAGGATAGGCAGCCCGTCCGACACCATGTCTCGAAGCGCTTCCTTGCCTTCGTCGCTCAGGCAGAACCCCTTTTCGAACACGGCGCCATCGATACCCTGTTCCAGCCGTGCGCGAAAGATAGAGTCGTCGCAGGCAAGGGTTAGAATCTGGTTGAGCTGGAACGCGTCCAGATTTTCAAGCTGTTCGCGGGCCGAGTCCGCCGCATCGCTTTCCGGGGAAAGGATTAGGACACGTTGGAACTGCTCGACGGCCATGCGGATTTCACCGCGATGCTGGCAGAGATGCGCTTTGGTAAAACGATGCGCAGGACTGGTCGGGTCGAGACGAATGAGGTCGTTCGCGACACGCATGGCGGCATCCACATCTCCCATGCCGAGGTAGGCCGCCCCGAGGGCGTCTCGCGCGGGCACGTGGCGAGGCGAGATTTTCAAAAGCGCTTTGCTGGCGTCTACGGCGCGCTCGTAATCACGGCTTTCGAGGTGAAATGTAATGATTGCCTCGCGCGCGGTAAGCTTTTTCGGATCCTCGGCGATTGCCTGCTCGGCCGCGTTGACCGCCTGCCTCCATTGCTGGCGAGTCTGGTATAATCGTGCGAGACGGAGGTAGCAGGTATAGCGGTCCGCACCGAGATTGAGCGCCGTTTCGAGGCTTCGGATAGCCTGTGTCAGGTCACCCTTCGCGGCGCACTGCTCCGCGCGGCGGATCTCGCGCAGTGCCCGTTGCTTGTCTCGCGCGGTGCTTACGGCGGGCTGCGCCGCAGGTAGAGCGACGGTCTGGCGTCGTGGCGGATTTGGTTGGCCGATCGGCATGATAAAATCCCTTCGTTCGACAGAACGTCGTTCGCGGACCGCAATGTCCACCTAAGATACGCGCCCGAAGGGAAAAGTTCCTGCGCCGGGCTCAAGCGATTCGCCGCAAGTTTGTACCGGGTTTTGTGAGCCTCTTTTTTTGCGTACGGGATTATCCCTGAGTTGTACCAAATGTGTAAGACGCGTACCGTACCACGCGTGTAAAACACCTACCGTACCACGCGTGTAAAACACCTACCGTACCACGCGCGTAATACGCGTAACGTACCACGCGTGTAAAAGGCGTACCGTACCATGCGTGTAAAACGCGTAACGTACCACGCGTGTAAAACGCGTGTCTGGGGAGCCTCCGGCTGAACGTCCTCCGGACGGTAAACCCGTTCAATGTGGATTCACATTGATATTGTGCCGCCCGTGAGGGCGTTCGGCCGAAGGCCCCTCTGCCACGTGTTTTATACGCGTGGTCAGGCGTTCGGCAACTATTGGTTTTTCCCGTGCGCGCGCTGGCGAGGATCATATTGCAGCTAAAGAAACTTCATCTGGTCGGATTCAAGACATTCGCGGATAAGACGGAGATCGAGCTTGGCGAGGGGCTGACGGCGGTGGTGGGGCCAAACGGCTGCGGCAAGTCGAACGTGGGCGACGCGCTTCTCTGGGTGATGGGGGAGCAGAACCCGCGCCTGCTGCGGGGCAGCGACAGCCGCGACGTTATCTTCGCGGGATCGGACCGCCGCAAGCCGCTCGGCATGGCCGAGGTCCGGCTGACCATCGACAACGCCGACAAATCTCTGCCCGTCGATTTTGCGGAAGTGACGGTCACGCGCCGAATCTATCGATCCGGCGAGAGCCAGTACCTCCTCAACAACGCGCCCTGCCGTCTGAAGGACATCGTGGAGATGTTCCTGGACACGGGCATCGGAAAGGACGCGTACTCCTTCGTGGGCCAGAGCGAGATCGACGCGGTTCTTTCCGCGAAGGCGGAGGACCGGCGCGAGCTCTTTGAAGAGGCGGCAGGCATAAAGAAGTACCGTGTAAAAAAGCGCGAGGCTGTCCGCAAGCTGGAGCAGGCCGAGAGCAACCTCACACGAATCCGCGACATCGTCTACGAGCTGGAGCAGCAGCGCGCTCCCCTGGAGCTGCAGGCAGCGCAGGCGCGGCGCTTCATTCAGTTATCAGAACGGCTTCAGCAGATAGAGGTGGACCTGCTCATTGCCGAAGCGCAGAAGGCCGATTATGAGCTGTACGCCAACCGCGACGAGCTCAAGATGGATCAGGACGCGGTACAGCGTTTCGAAGTGGATTTGGCGCGGATGGAGCGCGAATCGGACGTCGTGGGCGAGCGATTGGCCGAGTCAGAGCAAGAGCTGGACAGCGCGCGGATCTCCCAGCAGTCCGCAATGACCACGGTGGAGCGGACGGAAAGCCACCTTCAGCTCGCAATGGAGCGCGGGCGGGGGGCGGAGCAGACCGCCGAATCACTGAACGAGGAGCTGAAGGAGCTGACCCATCGCGCGGCCTCGCTTGAAAAAGAGATCATGTCGCAGTCCGCGCTGCTTGCCGAGACGGAATTCCGGGAATCGACGAAGCGTACTGAGCATGCCGCCGCGAAAGCGCGCCTGGCCGAGCTCGAGTCGGCTCTTCGAGACGTGACCCAGCGGAGCGAGGACCGGCAGGGGCTGATTCGCCGCATGACCGAGCAGCGCGCGCAGCGCGAGTCGGCGCTCGCCGCCTGCCAGAGCCGGCTTGTGGACACTGAAGCCCGCCTGAATAGAATCGATGCGGAGCGGGCCGGATTCGACATTCAGCTCGCTCAGACTGAATTGCGTGTTGCGAAGGCTCGCACCGATCTTGAGCACTCTCTCGCTCAGCACTCAGCGCTCAGCGCTCAGCACTCAGCACTCAACACTGGCCGGCGGGAAGCGCAGGACGCGCATGCCCAATCTAGAACACAGCTCGACGCGGCGCGCAGGCTGCTCGCGGAACGGTCCAGCCGTTTGGCGACGCTCACGGAGCTTCAGGAATCGGGCGAGGGCTTCTATCAGGGCGTTCGCGCCGTGCTGAGCGCGGTTCGCCAGAAGAAATTGACGGGGAGCTTTTCGCCGGTCGTGGACCTCCTGACGGTTCCTGAGAATCTGCGAGTAGCGATCGAAGTAGCCCTTGGAGCGAGCGCGCAGGACATCGTATGCGACACGGAGGCCGAAGCGAAGGCGGCAATCGACTGGTTGAAGTCCACGCGCAGCGGGCGGGCGACGTTCCTTGCGCTGCCGCTGCTGAATCCCGGAAATCCGCTTAATCCCGCGACCGTGAACGGCGTCGAGGGGATGCTGGGCATCGCGGGCGACCTCGTGAAGGCTGATCCGAAATACAGGCCGGTGCTTCAGCTTCTGCTCGGACGGGTGGCAATCGCGGGAGAGATGGATTCGGCGGTCCGCGCGTCGCGCCGCATGCAGGGCTGGAGCCGAATCGTTACTGCCGAGGGGGAATTGCTCTCTCCTGGCGGCGCGCTCACCGGCGGGTCGCTCCAGGGACGCGGCGCGCACCTCGTTGGCCGCAAAGGCGAGATCGACGACCTGAATAGAACCCTTCCCGGACTGCGCGCGGACGTCAATCGTCTTGCGCGGGCGGTAGAGGAGGGGAGCGGAAGGATCGCCGATCTGGAGCAAGCGCTTGCCGATCTCAACCGGGAGATGTCTTCCTCGCAGGCCGAATCGGCGGCCGGCGAGCGGGACCTGAACTCGGCGGAGCGGGATTCGGCGCGTATGAGTTCGGCGGCGGGGGAAGCGGAGGCGGAGGCCGGCAGGCTTCGTGAAGCGGGCGAGTCGCTGCGAAAAGAGGCTGAGGAGTGGACCCGGCAGGTGGACGAGGGCAGGCAGGCGGACACGAGCGTGGACGACGCAATCGCAAAAGCCCAGGAAGAGGCCCGCGCCCTGACAACGCTTCGCGACGAGGCGCGCGGCGTGGCCGTGACGCTGGAGGTCGAAACAGGCCGGCTGTCTGAGAAGAGATCGGGGCTCCGACGCGAGCTTTCGGCCAACCAGGAAACCTTGAATAGAACCCTCGCGACGCAGGGCCCAAAACGGATGCAGCGCGAGATGGCGGGCAGCCAGTTTTCGGAAGCAGATGCTATGCAAAAGGAGCTTAGGTCTCGCCTCGAAGCGGCGAGCGCCCATCTTCGCGAGTGCGAGGAGCAGTACGTCGTTTGGCGCGACAGACGGCAGGAGCTGTTGAATCAGAGCTTCGAGCAGCAAGGCGCGATCAAAGATATTATCAATCAACGCGCCGACACCATGAAGCAGATGCACGACGCGGAGCTTCAGATAGCGCGGCTGGAGGTACGTCTCTCTCAGGCGGCACAGCGTCTCCAGGACGAATACAACATGACTCTCGAGGACACGCTGCGCCGTGGAGTGGTGGCGGAGATAGACAAGGAGACCGCCAGCGAAGTTGCGAAGCTTCGGCGCGAGATTCGCGCGATGGGAGCCGTGAACACCGGCGCGGTGGAAGAGTACGAGCGGCTGACCGAGCGGCACGATTTCCTGGCGGGGCAGCGGGCGGACCTCGAAGCCGCGCGCACCTCTCTCCTTGCGACCATCACGGAGATAGATGAGTCTACGCGCGGCACGTTCATGGAGACATTCGACGCGGTGTCGGCGGAGTTCGCGCGGATCTTCACTCGCCTTTTTAACGGCGGCACGACAAAGCTGATTCTTACCAGTCCGGACGACCTGCTGGAGACGGGAATCGACATCATAGCAGAGCCGCCCGGCAAAAAGCCGCAGCACCTCTCCCTGCTTTCCGGCGGAGAGCGGGCATTGACGGCGACCGCGCTCCTCTTCTCCTTCCTCGCGGTTAAGCCAAGCCCCTTCGTGCTGCTGGACGAGGTGGACGCTCCGCTAGACGGCGCAAACGTGGAGCGGTTCGTGAATCTCGTCAAGGAGTTCACCGACCGCACGCAATTCCTGATCATTACTCACAACCCGACCACGATGGAGGCCGCGCCGCGCTGGTACGGCGTCACGATGCAGGAGCCGGGAGTATCGCGCATCCTGTCCTACCGCGTGCCGCAGGACCAGACCATCGAATCGGAACCGGAACAGGCGCTGCTCGCTACAGCGCCAGGATAAGGGCCGTATAGCCATTATGAACATAATGAACATAATGGGGACATGGATTCAGACTGCCGGGAACATTGTGGGCTCGCCTATCATAATGTTTATAATGTTCATAATGGCTAATCAAGAGTCTCTTCTGCCATGCGAATAGGCATCGATACCGGCGGGACGTTTACGGATTTCGTGGTTCTGCACGACGACGGCCGTCTGCAAATGCATAAGACTCCGTCAACGCCGGATGACCCCTCGCGCGCAATCGCCGAGGGGATTCGTTTTCTTGCGCCGCAAGCGGGGTTTGAGATAGTGCACGGCACGACTGTTGCGACCAACGCGCTGCTGGAACGGCGCGGATCGAAAACGGCGCTGATTACGACGCAGGGCTGCCGCGACGTGCTGGAGATTGCCCGCCAAACGCGGGACGAGCTCTATTCGCTCTCGCCAAAACCTCGAATTCCGTTGATACCGCGCGACCTGCGATTCGAAGTTCCGGAGCGGCTGGATTGGCAAGGCAAGGTCGTGATTCCGCTCGATTCCGACGCGTTGGAGCAGGTCTTGGACAGGCTGATTCAGCAGGACGTCGAATCGGTGGCCGTCTGCTTTCTCTTTTCGTTCTTGAATCCCGCGCATGAGCTGGAAGCGGGGCGGCGCGCGACGGCGCGGGGGTTTACCGTATCGCTTTCCCATGAAATTGCGCCTGAGTTTCGAGAGTACGAGCGGACAAGCACGGTTTGCGCGAGCGCGTTCGTGGCTCCAGTAATGAAGCGGTACATCGTAAGTCTGGAGCGAAATCTGGATGAGCTGGGAGCGGCGCGGCTATCCGTTATGCAGAGCAACGGGGGCACGCTGCGCGCGGTGGAGGCCTCGGAACACGCCGTAAAGACGGCGCTTTCCGGGCCGGCGGGCGGGCTTGTGGCCGCCGTACGCGTTGGTCGGGAAGCCGGATTCGACCGCGTCATGACCTTTGATATGGGCGGCACCTCCACGGACGTTGCACTGGTGGAAGGCGAGCCCGTTACGATTCGGACCGGCGAAGTGGCCGGGTTGCCGCTGCTGACTCCCATGCTCGACATTCATACGGTCGGAGCGGGCGGTGGGTCGGTGGCGCGGCTGGATGCGGGCGGCGGGCTTCGCGTGGGACCGGGGAGCGCGGGTGCCGATCCAGGGCCGGTCGCCTATGGCCGGGGGGCGCAGCTATGCGTGACGGACGCCGATGTACTTCTTGGCAGGCTTCCCGGTGCAGCGCGTCTCGCCGGCAGCTTGCAGCTCGACAGCGAACGCGTGCGCGTGCATTTCGAGAGATTCGCGGCGGACCTGGGGCTGACTCCCGAGCGCGCGGCGCAGGGAATCGTCGACGTGGTGAACGCGCAGATGTCGCGGGCGCTGCGGCACATTTCCACCGAGCGCGGCCGGAACCCGGAGGACTACACGCTGATTTCGTTCGGAGGGGCGGGCGGCCTCCACGCCTGCGCCCTTGCCGAGGCGCTTCGGATGCCACGCGTGCTCGTCCCGCGATATCCCGGCGCATTCTCCGCGCTCGGGCTGGCGCTTGCGGACGTTCGCCGCGAATATGCGCGATCCTGCTTCGCGCGCCTCGATACAGCTCCAGTTGGCAAAGTCGAGCAGCATATCCAAGAGATGTCCGACCGGGCGCGGAAGGAGTTGATCGCGGAGGGAATCGCGGTCGAGAACACCGTTCTTGCGCCCTTCGTGGAGGCGCGATACGTGGGCCAGTCCTACGCACTGCGCGTCGAGTTCCAAAAGCTTTCTCTTGTTGGACGCGACTTCCACTCGGCCCACCGCAAGCGGTACGGCTACGCCGACCCCTCGCAGCCGGTGGAGATCGTGGCTCTTGGGCTGGCCGCCACCGGGCGAAGCCGTATCCCGCCTTCCGTCGCCCAGCCGCTTCCCGATACCGACGCTGAACCTTATGCATTCGCCCCGGTCTACCACGGCGAAAGGTGGATGGATACGCCCCACTACTCGCGCTCCGCCCTCGCTTTTGGACAGTCGGTAGCGGGAGCGGCGATCGTTACGCAGGATGACGCAACCACCTGGCTCCCGCCTGAGTGGTCCGCCCAGGTCGACCGGCACGGAAATCTCCTCGTAACCCGCTAAACAACCCCGAATCCAGTTTTCTTTCCCCTGAAAAACTAACCCTGTGGAAATTGCGGGGTCCGGCCAATAATAGCCGGGAGAGGGGAAGAGCCATGAACGTATCGATTCCATTGCCCGGACATTTCACGCTTCTTGAAGTTATGGCGCGAGGGGCGCATTCGTCGCTCCTGCGCGTTCACGATAGCCGCTCCGACTCGACTGCCGCGGTGAAGCGGTTGGAGGCCCCGACGTGGCTGACTACGCGCGAAGCGGACGCCTATCTGCGCCGTGCATCCGAATCCCTCGCGCCTCTTGCCGGACTTGAGCATCCGAATCTCGCCCCCGTTCTTGAGCTGGAGCGCGAGCATTGTGGAAACTCGCTCCTCGTCGTCCGAGAGTTCGTATCCGGTATCCCCTTGACGAATCTGGTGGAAAAGCAGTGGGTTTTGGGCCAGTTTGAAGCCCGCCGGATTGCATCGGAGATCGGCGCGGCGCTGGATTTCGTTGCGTCGATGGGCAACTCTCACGGCGCGCTCACTCCCAATAACGTCATCGTTCGCGAAGACGGCGGAATCGTGCTCACGGACGCGGGGCTAGCCGGCGCGACGCAAAGGTTTTCACTTGCGGGCCAGAATTGCAGCTTGCGCGGGAGGTATTCGGCGGCTGGAGACATTCAGGCGCTCGCCAAGCTAGTGTTCAAAGCTTTGACCGGGATGGACCCCGGTCGTAATGTTTCCGACGCGCGACGATTGTGCAGCAGTGCGGATCTGCCGCACGGCATGCGAGCCGCCGTGAGACGCGCGCTGCTGCACGACCGCCGCGCATTCCGAACGGCGAGCGATTTTGCGGAATCCCTGAATCCAATCGCGGCACACGCGCTGTTTCGTCACGTATGGCGGCCAGCCGCGGCCGCGGGCCTGCTGGCATCGCTGGCGACCATTGGCGGCAACGCGGTCTCCGAAGCACGCCGCCAATGGTCGCAAGCCAGGCATCTTACGAACCTGCCGAGTGCCGCGAACCTTGTCCCAACCATTGCCGAAGCCCCCCATCCAATTATCAATCTCGCTGCCGCGGACGCCGACGCGCTTCACAGCGCGGTGCGCCGCCAGGGACGGGCGCTCCTCGCGCATCCCGCAGTGGCCGAGCTGTTCGATCTCACCGCTGGACAGAAAACAGAGATGGCCGCCTGCCTTGCCGAGCATCGCAGCCGCGTCGGACAGATGGTCGATTCCGTGTCCCGGGGCAAGATGATCGACTCGGCGTCGGAGATGGCCGTTTTGAAAGCGGAATCCGGCGCTCGCATCCTGTCGATCCTGAACTCAACTCAGCGCGTCCGCTGGGAGGAGCTTGAAAGAGCCTCCGCCCGTGCCGGCGAGCCTCCACTATAGATAGCTAACAAGAGGCTGCCCGCGGTCGAATCGCCGTGGTGTTCCCAGTCAACTCGGACGGTCAACTCGGAAGGTTAACTCCCAAGATTAACAAGGAGATGAAAATGACGAACGAACTGAACATTCTTACGGCAGATTTTCCTCGTGCAGTGCGGGGCTACTCGACCATCGCGGTGGATGATTTCGTCCGCCAACTCGGAGGGCGGCTGGAAGCGATACAGGTGAAGCTCAACGAGCAGTCCGACCGCGCGGCGAGTCTCGAGAGCCTGTTGAACCAATCGCACAGGGACCTCGCGGCGTTTGTCGAGAAGGAATCGGCGATCTCAAAGGGCATCATCGGCATTGAGCAGCGCCGGGTTGTCGTAGAGCACGAGATCGAGCTTGCGCGGCAGAACGCGGAGATCGAAATCGCGGAGCTGTTGGCTGCGTCACAGAACGAGGCGGAGAATGTCCTTCGCACTGCCCGAGAGACGTCCAACGAAATTGTCGCCGGCGCGAGGCAGACCGCCGACGAAACGGTGGACGCCGCCCGTAACGCAGCTGAGGAGAGCACGACGCTTGCCCGGTCGGCAACCGAGCTGCAGGGAGACCGGCTCCGAGCCCTCTGCGCGGAATACGACGAGGCCGCCGCGCGCATCCGCCGCTCGCTGGAGGCGCAGCTTGCGCTCCTTCCCCTATCGGGTTCCCTGCTGCAAAACCTCTCCATCAGTGGCGTGGCAATCACCACGTCAGTCGATCAGGGTGTTCGGGAGCACGCCGAAGCCGCCTAAAGAATCCGATTTTCGCTCGATACGAACGCAGGTTGATTAGCGCGTCCCTATTCTCCGGAGTGGGGGCGCGTTGTCGTCTGTGGTCCCAAACCGTAATTCTTCCATTGTGAAACGCACTTCAGATAGGCGCTCTGGGGTAACGATGCCCCTGAGCGCCTATCTGGAATCCCCGCCCAATAGCTCGCCATGATAAACTCAGACCCAAGCAATCCTCTTTCAGAGTTGACAGCGGAGAATTGGTGTGAGACAATGAGTGTCAGAACCCATCGTCATTGAAGACGGCGCTATGACGCGCTTACTGTCGTACAGACTCGCGCCGCAATCTGTTGGACCAATCCCTTTGCAGTTCTCGGAGTTTCCAATGATTACCCATCTTTCGGCCCGCGCGGCCGGCCTTTCAATCGTGCACGCCTCCGGTCTCGTTTGCGCCTCCGTTGTCCTTTGGCTGCCGGCGGCCCCTTACGCTTCCGCGCAGGGCACGGGCGCTAACCTCTTTGTGAACTCGGACCTGGCGAACGGCCAGTCGCCCTGGACACTGGAAAGGACTAAGCCGGCGGAGGGCATGTTCGATCTGCTCGAAAAATCGGCGGGGCCGCCAAAGGATCCGAGTCGCGTCGCGCGCCTGAACGTAACGCAAACGGCTCCTGAGCCGTGGAAGGCGCAGTTCTACCAGGCCGGTTTGGACCTAATGGAGGGCGAACCGTACACGCTCGTATTCTGGGCGCGCGTGGATCGGCCGCGTACCATCGCTCTTAACGCGAATGTCACCAGCGGCGACGGCCACGGAATCGGGCTGAACTTGCAAGGCATTTCGCTGACGACTGATTGGCGCAAGTACGTTTACACATTCACGCCTGCCCGCGTCGTCAAGAATCACTGCCGCGTCACGTTTGTATTGGGCGAAACCCTCGGCTCAGTCTACCTGGCTGGGATGGCGCTTCGCCGGGGTAAGGTCACCCACAGCGTGGGCCCTAACCTTGTAAGCAACGGCGGATTCGAAGCGGGCGCGCAAGGTTGGATGTTCGAGAAAAAAGCGCCGGGCGAGGGATCGATGGAGCTCGCAAGCAGCGCGTCCGGGCCGCCTGGCGTTGCGTCGAAAGTCGCTCACTTCGATATTGCTGCACTTGGTACGGAGAACTGGCATCTACAATTCTTGCAGAACAACGTCGATCTCGAACAATCTGAAATCTACACGCTCACATTCTGGGGCCGGTCGGATCGTGCCAGGCCGCTCCCGGTTGTAGCCACAATCGGCGCGCCGGACTGGCATCGGATAGCGTCGGACGTAGTCGAGACCCTGACGCCGGAGTGGAAGAGATTCTCGGTCTCATTCACGACCGCCCATACGCTTAAGGGCCAAAATCGTATCGTATTCATACTCGGCGAAAGTCTTGGAACCGTCGATCTCGCGGGCGTTTCGCTTCGGCGGGAAGCTCCGGGAATCTCTCCTGATGAGGAGGCTTCCACCGCGGGCGCGGGCGTGAAGCGCAACCCTCTGGTAGGGGCTTGGGAGAGTATGGGCTCCGCGCCCGCGAGCAAGCTTCGGTTTACGTTCAACGCGGATGGGACCGGCAGCATCCGATCCGGCACCAAAATAGACAGCTCAGGCATCCCGCGCGCGCCGGTGGCCAACGCGTTCCGGTGGTATGTGAAGCTTCCGGACAGCCGCCAGATCGTTATCGGAAATGAGACGTACACGTGGTCGATTTCGGGTATCGGCCCGGAGGAGCGGCTTACGCTGACGGACAGCGCGCGCAAGATTCACGCGCTGGTTCGACGCCAGGATTAGATTCCAGTAGGATTAGATTCCAGATTGTTAATTGAGATTTACGCACGGAGCGCGTTTTTATGGATAATTTCGACCCGGAGTTCGAGGAAAAGATAACCCGCGTTTTGGAACGCATGCCTCCGCGCGATCGCGCCGTGCTATCCGAGGCGCTGCAAATCGGCCCTCCCAATGCTGGAGCGAAATTCGCATCTGATCCGGCTGCGCCTATCGAGAATAGGGTTGAGGAGACTCCCGGAAAAAGCGCTGCCCCTGCCGTCCATCTACGCAAAAAAACGGGGAAGAACCCCACGCCATTAAACCGCTCCGAGGCTCTCAAATCACGCATACGCGAGGAGGCGAATCGCTTTGAGTTTACAAGCCTCATTAACGAGAACGGCCAAAATCAGGCGAGCTTCCTGGCGATTCAGGAGCCTGTTGAGGCTGCCTCGATCCAACGCGCCCTAGAAGAAGGGTCTGCCCGAATCCTTGCCGAGCAGACCCCGGACGCCCCCATCCTCGGAATCATTGTAGCAAACGGTTCCCACGATCCGAAGAGGGTCGAGCCATCGAAACTCGCTGCCCAACGTGAGAGGATAGCCGTAGTTAGTGCGGCATCGTCGTCCGATTCGCGTCGGGAATTTAGACGAATTATTGGAGCAGCGTCTATCGTACTGGTTACAGCGCTGGCCGGGCTGGAAATATACCGGCTTTCTGCTCGCCCCGCAGCGCTGTCTTCCAACTCCGCGTCAGGCACTGCGCGATTTCTAGACTCCGAGGCGATCAGCGAAAAGACGTTGCTCGCCGATTCAGCCCATAACAGTCCACCAACCGGCGCAGCGAAAACTGCTCAAAGTGCTGCTTTCAACGCTCCAAAGCCATCGGCGAAGGACGCGCGATTCGATGTTCCAAAGGGCCCCGTGCTTGTGAACATTGCTGCTGAGCCAACCCGGGAGCGACGTATGCGCGCGACTCGTCGGCCCGATCGCGTCCGACGCGTGCAAGCGCGCGTCACAGCGCATCCGGCCGGCGGTCACAGCGGTCATAAGGCCTCTGATTCGGGTTTCGATCACGGTGTAAACACGCTCCTGAACCATCTTCCTTGAGAGTGTTTCAATCTAAACGAGTGTTGAAAAAGCCGGTGACGTGCCTGCGCCCGGCCCCCAACGCCCCGACTCCCATTCTTGAGGGAGTCTATGCCAGCTTGGCCCGTCTGTCTCCCCCAGGATTGGGGGTTGGGGGGCTGTTTTTCAACCCACTCTGACCGAGCTTCCGTCTTCTAGAAACGAGTCATCCGTCCATGCGTTTCATTAAGGCAGCGATGCGTCGCTACATCCTGCCAAAGATGGGTTTTCGCTTTCATCAGCCGCCTCCGATCCGATCACGGGATTGGAGGTATTCAGTTTTGTCTTCGCTGGACGATGAACCCTATGGGCCTTCCGAACGGCTGATCTTGCTGACAGCGGACGCGATCCGTAAAGCCTTGGACATCTCGCTCGCCGATATTGCAGCGCGCGAGCAGCATCAGGAGAACAGATCGAGCACGACTCCGCGTACGGACGTCAACTTCTGGCCGGGCGAACATTACAGGCTGATCGCCGCCCTCGTAAGCGTCACTCAAGCAAAGAGGGTTGTAGAGATCGGAACCCATCGCGGTCTATCGGCGCTGGCGATGCGGGAGACTTTGCCCGCGGGTGGGGTTGTCACGACTTACGATATCCAGCCGTGGGACAGTTTCAAGGACACCTGCCTGCGCGCGTCCGACCTGGAAGATGGCAGAATCGTGATGCACGCGGACAATCTGGCCGAGTACGAGATCGCGGAAAAGCATCGCGCGGTTTTAGAGCGCGCGGACCTCATCTTCATTGATGGTCCACACGACGGCGTCGTCGAGCGCCGCATAATGTCAAACCTGATCCGGCTGAGCTTGAAGGAGGGGATGGTTTTCGTATTTGACGACATTCGGCTGTGGGAGATGCTGTCGTTTTGGAGAGAATTGGCGCTACCCAAGCTGGACATAACCTCGTTTGGCCATTGGAGCGGCACGGGAATCGCGGAGTGGAGCCGGCCCACGGTGTCGGCGGGCTGAGCTACGTACCTCTGTACTGAAATCTATTTTTCGTCTGTGATAATAATTTCGTGAAACCTATTGACACGCGCGCTCTTCTATGCTAGTGTGTAGAAGAAGAACTCTACTTATCGGAGGGCCAAGACACACAGTTTGTGGACAAGCCGTGGACCGAATCCCGAGCAATATCTCGGATTGCCTGTACTGGAGGGATTCTCCCTCCCGACCGCAGCTTCAGGCCGCCACAGACCACCGGCGCACGCATCGCCGTCCCATCCACCCCATCCCCACTGAAAACGCGCGGTTACGACCTAGAGCGCCGGAGCCTTCCGAATCGCTTCCCTGCACGATCCGCGTGGTCGCTGGACACCTGAGTGTCCGCTTCTCTGTTCTTTCTCAGCTCTTTCACCGCACTTTCTCAGCCTATCTCAAGTAAATAAGATCGAACTGTTCTTCGTCTCGTGAGGGAAGAGGGGAAAACATGGAACGCAGCCTCTTATTGAGCGCGCTGGCGCTTGGGTGCGTGGGATATGCGTGTGGTATTGCTCTGACCCAGGGTGGGCCGGGGCGAGTCCGCGCGCATAGTGGACGGCCCGCCGCGGACCGCGCGTATCTGCTCGCCGCTCTGCTCTTGCCTGTTTTGGTGTTCATCGTAACGCTGCCGGCCCGTCCGCCGTTTGGCGCCGGCCATGGATTTGGGACCGGATTCGCGATTGGCGGCGTGGGCGCTCTACTGGCCTATCTCATGGCCGCGCGCGCGCTTCGCGCCGAGCCGGGACAGCCGCTTTTCGGCGCTGCAATGTCCGCCGGGCCTATGTCCATAGCTATTTCGGCGGTGGTCCTGCCGCAGCTCCTAATGCGTGACAATTCCGTCGACTCGCTGGCCGGCATTGCAATCGGCTGGTTTTGCTGCACCATGATTCAGGTTACGGGTCTCCGCGCCGTGAATCTCGATTCATCGGACTCGTCCGATTCATCAAAATCCGTGTCAGGGATGGGCGGCGACCTGCGCGACGGTGTAATCCTGGCCCTCGTTTCCGCCATGGGGTTCGCGGTAACGGCGTGCGCCGTCGCGATTCTCAGCGCCTATCGGGGAAACGAGGAGTTCCAGGGCGCGCGCTGGGGCGCGGCTGCGACGGTCCTCGCGGCCGGAGTGCCATTCACTATTTTTCTTTGCTCTCTCTCCGCTCCGGTGTTTGCGCGACTCGGTCTCAAGACTCCTTTTCCCCGGCTCTTTGGCTCATTGACACAGCGGCTGTTCACGAGCGAGGATGGACGGCAGGCAGCGGCGCGCCTCTGGCGTATCGCTGCCGCCTCCGGCATTCTCCTTCTGCTGGCAAAGCTTCTCGCTTTGCGGGACTTAAATCAGCCGAAGCTGCTTTATGTAACCGGGATCGGTCTCCTCGCGGGCTGGATCGCGTGGTGGCTCCTTGCGGAGGGCCGTGGGTACAGGGCGGAGAGGGAATCCGGCGCCGGGGCCGCCTACCTCGTGCCTCTCGCAGTCCTTGCGATGCTGGGCGCGGTTATCGTATCGTTCAACCTGATGGCCGGCTTTGGCGTGGGCGCGATGGTTCTAGCGGCATGGCTGGCGGTAGGGATGGCGCAGGCAATCCTGCTCGAAAGCGGTCCAGAAATCGAAGGGGAAACGCATGCGGCGGGCTCGCTATACAGCGTGCAGGGGCTGGTGCAACTGCTCCTCTTCGGCGTCGGAATCGTGCTCTATCGGCTGGCCGCGACTCGATTCAGCGAAGATCTTCGCGGCGTCACGCTGACCGAATACTATGCAATCGTTGCCTTCCTGCTCGGCTCGGTCGTGCCTGGGCTGCTGGGAGCGTTCACGCAGTCGGTTACGTCTCTGAAGCCGGGCCGTCAGCTCGTCCGCCTCTTCATATCGGGCGCGCTGACACTCGCAATTCCGGGCGTCGCAATTATTCTCTGGAAGTCGAAGGTCATTCTCGCCCTGCTTGCCGGGCTCGCGCTGGCCGTGGTCTCACCGCTATGGAACCGCGCGGGCGGTTCGCACGAGGACGAAGGGGTCTCCTTTAGCGCCCTGCTGCCGGCTCTCTTCGCGCTCGGCGTCGTACTGGCGCTCTCGCAATGGACGCATCATGCGCTCGCTTTTGCCACCCTCTCGCGCGAAGCGAAGATCGGCCTTCTGAAATGGGTGATAGGCGGCCTCATCGCCTTCATTCTCGCCGCCGATTACGGCGAGCGCATAGCAGGCAGGATGCGAAAAGCGAGCGCCCCTGACCCGCGGCCCGCGCAGACCGGAGGGGGTGCGCAATGATATCCGAATCTTTTAAAGAACGCGGAGCGCGCCTTCTGGCTTCCGCGCGCCCTCGCCATCTCGCGCCCATCGTGGCCCTGTTGGGAGTCGGCGCGGCTTTTCGACATGCGATCTCCGAAGAGACGCCCGTGGGCCGTGTACGCGGGCAGGTGATTTTGGCGGAGAATAAGCAGCCTCTCGACGGCGTGCATGTTACGCTTATGCCATTGATTACGGAAGGGGACGAGAATGTGCGCATGCGCCGCGCTCTCAGCAATTCTCAGGGCCGCTTCACGCTGGCGCAGATCCCCGCAGGCTCGTACTATCTCTCGGCGTCCACGCGCGCGCACTCCGTGCAGAACGCCTACGTGACCGTGGACGAGGGAAGCACGTCCGAGCCTGTTCTCACGCTTGCCAAGTCAGAATCGGAACTGGCGCTGGGGCAGCATCAGCGAGTCTTCGGGACTGCGGAAACGGTCAGGCTGCCGGTGCGCGGCTACATCGACGGGGTGAAGCCGAAAGGCACGGACGCTGTGCGAATTCGCCTGTTCAGGACCCGGCTTTCGAACCTCGTTCAGAGCAGTGGCACGGAGCAGGATCTGAAAAATTTCGGCGTAAAGTATGGCTCGCAGGGCGACAAGGAGTCGGTCGGGCTGCCCTCCGAGATGCTGAGACCCGCTTCCGGTCCCGCGCCAAGCCTGTTCCTCGACCGGGAGTTCAAGGTGACCGAGGCCGACCGCGAAGGCTTTTACTTCCAGCGATTCGGTTTCGGAACGCTGCCGCCCGGTCTATATCTCACCCAGGTGGACCACGGCAAGCACGCCGCTTCCACCTGGCTGCTCATTACCGATATGGCTCTAGTCGTAAAGCGGGCGGACCGCCAGATCATCGCGTTCGCGGCAACCTTGAAGAACGGAGCGCCCCTGCCGGGCGCTGAAATCCGGGTCTATAAGGACGGCAAGATAGCGGCCAACGCCGCGACGGGGGCCAACGGTCTATGTGAAATATCTCTGCCGCCGGCCGGAAAGCAAGACGAAGAATCGCGCTACATGACCGTGGCCGTGCGCGGCGACGACGAGGCGCTGGTCGAGCGATCCAGCTACTACGGCTCGGAGGAGAACGGGCAATTCACTGTCGCAGCATACACCGACCGCCCCATCTACCGCCCCGGACATAAGGTTTCGTTCAAGGGCGTGGCGCGACGCACAGTTGAAAAGGGCGTCAAGTACGCGATTCCGACCGGTTCGCCGGTTGGAATCGAGGTATTCGATCCCAAAGGCGATTCCGTGTTCAAGCAGAAGCTGGTGGCGAACCGATTCGGCTCCTTCTTCGGCGCGTTCGATCTGAGCGTCGAAGCGAGAACCGGCGTCTATACGCTCGCGATGACGCTGGGCGGCGAGAAGCATACGCACGGAATCGTGGTGGCCTCCTATCAGAAACCGGAGTTCGAGGTGACCGTTACGCCCGGCAAGAAGACCTACGTGCGCGGCGATACGGTTGAGATGTCGGTTACGGGCAAATACTACTTTGGCGCGCCCCTGGCCGGTGCAAAGGTGCACTATTATGTAGATCGCAGCACGGATTGGTCGGCGGAATATCCGGACGACTATGAGTTCGAGCCGGGCGAGGACGAAGTGGATCGCCGCTACTACGCGCGCGAACGCTACCGCGGGCAGTCGGAGCGCGAGGGCGATGTTCGGCTGGACGATAACGGACAAGCGTCGTTGAAATTCCCTGCCGACGTCGAGGATCAGCCGAACTCCCCGCAGCAGCACGTACTTCGGGTGTACGTGACTGTACGGGATGAATCGAAGCGCGAGGTTGCGGCGGAGGGCGAGGCGAAAGTGGCCGCGGGAGATTACCGCCTCTCCATCAACCCGGAGGGCTACCTCGCGACGCCTGGCAAGCCTATGAGCGTGACGCTGCGGGTGACAGACCTCTCCGGCGCTCCGGTTCCGAATACCAGGGTGGACCTCGAAGAGAGCTTCAGCCGCTGGAAACACGATAAGTATGAGAACAAGCTGTTCCACAAGCAGGACGCAGTAAGCGGGCCCGACGGACGCGCTCTGGTCACCGTTACGCCGCCGTCCGGAGGCAGCGTCGATCTAAAGGCGCGCGTGGCGGACACCAAGGGCCGAGTCATCCGCGCCCGTGCCGACGTCTGGTCGGCAGGCGATGAGGGGGGTGACCTCGATACCGAATATGCGGACCTCTCCCTGGCGACCGACAAGCGGCGGTACGTTCCGGGCGACACGGCGCGGGTGCTGATCAACGCGGCCCGCACCGGCCAGACCGTGCTCGTAACCGTGGAGGGCCGGCGTGTCTACAAGACATTCACGGTCGCCATGACCCAGAAGAGCAGCGTAGTCCACGTACCGGTGCTCGCGGAATACGGCCCCAACGTGACTCTTGCCGTCTGCTACGTGAAAGAGAAGGGGTTCGCGCGAAGCGAGACTCCCCTTCGCGTAACCGTGGCGAACCGTGAAATAAAGGTAGCCATCTGGTCGGACCCCGCCAAGGATTCGCCCGCCGTAACATCTCCCCAACCGCCCAATACCGAAGGGGGATCGTCTGCCGACACCCGACATCCGACCCCCGACCCCCCTCTTCGCTACCATCCCCGCGACACGGTCACCTATCACGTGAAGACGACGGACCAGCAGGGACGGCCCGTGCCCAGCGAGTTCTCGTTCGGCGTGGTGGACGAATCGATCTACGCGCTGGCCGAGGACGACCCGCGCGTGATGCGCGACGCCTTCTATCCACGCCGATCCAACTCGGTCTCCACGGAATTCTCGTTCGCGATTGACTATCTGGGCGACGCCGACAAAGCCGAGCCCAAGATTACCGCGCGCAAGGATTTCCCCGATACCGTCTTCTGGGCCCCGAGCTTGGAGACGGACGGGCAGGGGCTGGCGACCGTTCATGTTCCGCTGAAGGACAACCTGACGACCTGGCGGGCGACCGCCGTGGCGCAGACCGGCGATACCGCGTTTGGGCGGGAGATCGGCAAGATCATCGCGACCAAGGAATTCTTTGTTCGCGTGGAGACGCCCAGATTCCTCACAGCGCGTGACCACTCCCGAATCGTGGCCCTGGTTCACAATGAGACCGGCCTGCCGCAGACGGCATTTCTGCGACTACGTGTTGAGGGCGTCACAACGCCTGACAGCATGGACCGAACTCTGGAGGTGAAGTCGGGCGGCGTGGCGGAGGCGGTCTGGAACATAACGGCGGGGGATGCTGAGCGCGCGAAGGTGGACGTGAGCGCCTGGACGCCGAAATCGCCGGGGACGACGCCGTACACCGACCGCGTCGAGACCTCGCTGCCGATTCGCGCCCATGGCCGCGAGGAGATCACAACCTTCAGCGGCGAGTTGACGGACAGGCCAACCGGGGAGACGCTGCGGCTCGATCCGACGGCGGTTCCGAGCGCGACCCATGTAACAATTCGAATCACGCCTTCGGTGGCGGGCTCGCTAATAGGCGCGCTCGACTACCTTGTGGGCTATCCGTACGGCTGCACCGAGCAGACAATGAGCCGATTCCTGCCGGACCTGATGGTTCAGTGCGCCCTGAAGGAGCATGCCGGATTTGCGTCGCTGCCTGGAAACCTCTCGGCGTCGCTGCCAGACATGGTTAAGGACGGAATCACTCGTCTTTCGCGGTTCCAGCACGAGAAGACGGGCGCGTGGGGGTGGTGGGAGACCGACGGCGACGACCCGTGGATGACCGCCTACGTCCTCTACGGTCTCGGGACAGCGAAAAAAGCGGGCTACGTCGTCAACCCGAAGGTTCTGGAGAAGGGACTGAAGGCGGCGACGGATATGCTTGCAAAGGCTCAAGACGAAGACGACAAGGCATTCCTGGTCTATGCGATTGCGCTGGCGGGCCGAGAATCGGACCGGGCGACGGCGCGAATCGTTCGGCGCAACCTCAAGCTGTCCCGCCTGAATCCCGCGTCGCTGGCCTATATGATTCTGCTGGACAAGCAGTTGGGCGAAAGTCCGCAGGCGGCCTTCGCGGCGTTGGAGCAGCGGGCCGTAAGCGAGAACAGCGGTCTTTGCTGGAAGATGGGTGTCGCCGCCGATCACCCCAGTCATCACAACTGGGACGACCGGATGATGACGGCGATGGGACTCCGCGCGATGATAGCGGTCAATCCTTCTGACCCTCGGATCAACGACGTGATCCGGTGGCTGATGAAGAGCCGGACCGGCGAATATTGGGAGGACACGCGGGCGACTTCGTGGGTGCTGGCCGCGCTCTGTGACTACCTTTCCGTCGCTCCAGGCGGGGCCGCGCCGTCGGGCAGTATCGAGGTGAAGCTGAACGGCAGGCCGATTCAATCCTACACGCTCAGCCCTGAATCGGAGCACGACGGCGATCTCGTCCTCCGAATTCCTGCCAATCAAATTGCGCGGGGCAAAAACGACCTTAGCTTCGAGCGCTCGGGTGGAACGAGCGTGGTCTTTTACTCCGTGGAACTGCGGCAGACTCTCGCCGCCGAGGATATGCCGGCCTTCTCGCCCTCCAAGATCAGTGTTAACCGCGAATATCTGCGGCGCGTATCCAAAAAGGCGGGCGCGGACTACTGGACCCTCCAAACGGAGCCGACCAACAACAAGCTCAACCAGGGAGACAAGCTGGTCGTTCGGCTCACCATCGAAGTGCTGCAGGACGCCGCATACGTCCTGATTGAGGACCCGTTCCCAAGCGGCTGCGAGGTCACGGAGCGCGGTACGGCGGACGATGTGGTGGAGTGGTCCTACTGGTGGTCCAGCGTCGATGTACGCGACGACCGCATAGCCTTCTTCGCGCGGGACCTGAGCAAGGGCAAACACGTGATTGAGTACAACCTGCGCGCGCAGACTCCCGGCGCATACCACACGCTCCCAACCCTGCTTCAGGCGATGTACGAGCCGGCCATTCGCGCCT
>JBBROJ010000010.1:0-69701 GCA_038229495.1 Chthonomonadales bacterium | reverse complement strand
TTCAACTCCAGCGCCAGGCGATATCCCTGAAGTGCGGAGGCATAGCCTCCGCTTCTCGCCTGCATATCTGCGAGCTCTATTTGAGCGGCGGCGTCCTTTTTGTTCTGGTCGGCCTTTGCCACCAGTGTCTTGAGCCTCAGATCGTATCTGACATATTTATGGTAGAGAGCCAGCATGTTTTCGCTGCTCTGCTTGTCGCCCATTTTGGCGTATACGCGCCCCAACTCCTGATACGAAGGCCCGTAGCCGGACTCCAGATCGATAGCATGTTCCAGATAGAAGGCGGCATGTCCGAAATCTCCAGCTGCGGAGCACGCGATTCCCAGATTCTGGTAGTTGGAAGCGTCCTTCGGGTCGAGGCGCGCGGCCAAAAGATACTGCTCAATCGCTCGCTTAAGCCGGTCGCCGTTCAGGCGACGCTCAAAATAGACCGCGCCCAGTTGTACGTGGTACGATGCGTTGCCCGGCTCTCCGGCAACCGCCAGCTCCAGTTCCTTCTCCGCCTCATCCCTCAATCCACGCCGCTGCATAGTCTGCGCGATAGTAGAGTGTACCAGAGGACCCAGCTTCGGCTCTTTGGCCAGCGCGAGCTTCAGATAAGCTACTTGTTTTTCGAGAAGGTCCGCCTTCTCATATGCGTCGGCGAGCCTGAGATATTCCTTCGCCGTGCCGCCCGTCGCGGACTGACGGACCATCTCCAGAAACTCTTTCATTTTATGCTCGCCGCGATAGGCTTCGGCGGCGTTGAGCAGGCCGGAGGCTCGCCAAGCGGGGTTGGCGGAAAGCATCAGCTTCCTGGCGTACTTGAGCGCTTCCTCATGCTTGCCGGCGGAGAGCGCCGAATTCGAGTACCAGTAGTTGGCTTCGTCCAGGTTCCCGGCGTGCTCATTTGTCTTTCCGGCCCTATAGAGAACCAACGTGTTCGTTTTGGAATGGAGCGCCGCGTTGGAGAGTGCAGCGGCCGCCGGCTTCCAGTCTTTCTTCTTCTCGTAGAGCGCCGCAAGCTCGATAAATCCGTCCGTTGCGCTGGAGTTGAGCATGACGCATCGCTGAAACTGCTTCAGAGCCTCTTCTTCCCTGCCCGTGTGCTCTAGAGCAACGCCGTAGTTGTAACTGAGGGAGGCTTCGTCGGGTTGAATCGCGGCCGCTTTCGCGAAGTAGGGGAGCGCCTCATCGTACCTATCCGCAAGGAGAAGCGCATGCCCGGCGATGGCGTAGGCTCCAGCGTCCTTCGGCGATACCCGGATGATCTCTTGCGCGATCTGCGCGGACATCTCCGGGTCCCTGGCTTCTGAGAAGCAGAGCATGATTCGATGGAGATCGTTGATGGAAAGATCGATTCCACCGCCTGGCAAGCGGTGACGGTCGACAAACCGGCTGAGAGTTTTGGAGGCTTCGTCGGCCGATCCGGAAGAGAATTGGACTCCTGCCAGATTCGCGGCTGCTTCGACGCTGTCCGGCATTAGGGTCGTGGCTTTTGCAAGCTCCCGCTGCGCCTCATCCCATCGGGAGAGGTGGGTGAGGGCGCGCCCCAGAGGCAGAATGATGTCCGATTCCGAAGCGCCCAAGGCGCGGGCCGCATATAGCCTTCGTAGCGCGCTGCTATAGAACTCCTGACTTTCCTCCAGCTTTCCCAGCTCGACATAGGCCGCAATGTCCGACGGATCGGACTTGATTCGAGCGGAGTAGAACTGAATCTTATCGCCCGGACCGGCGGATGCTGCCGGTCTCATGGACACCGTTCGAAGCTGCAACCGCGTGAAGAGGAGCACGCCGGCACAGACAGCCAGCGTGAGAACCAATAACCGTGTTCTAAGCGGACGGGGCGAAGATGTTTTCATGCCGAAATCGTGCGGCGGGCGGCAGCGCGCGGACATCGCTGAACGGCCTGCCAGCTCGCTCCCATACTGCTTGACGGCAAGCATACGTGAGGCCGCGAAAGGGAATCCATAGGCAAACATTGCCGGCCTGTATATGCGTTACAGGCCGGCAGCGTATTACTTTAATGAGTTATATGATCCCATTTTGCGCCAACTGCTACCAGCCGCCAAGCGCCTGCCCGCGAACTCCGGCCTCCCCGAAGATATCGTTCGGCCCGTTCCACTCGGGCTTGCGATCGTTCAGGAGCCACGCCGAGCTGAGCTTGACGGACTTGGCATGGCCGTCAAAGAAAGTAACGTTGCATGTGCCGCTGTGGCGAGGCGCGGGAATGTGGACCAGACTGCCTTCCCAGTTGGCGCGATTCTCGTTGTGGAAGTATGCCCCTTCACCCATATGGGTGATCTTATTGTAGTCGTCGCGGTCCTTCTTCCACTTGGCGAATCCCGCAAGCGAGTCCGACCAGGGGTCCTTGTCGCCGGGAATCATGGTGTCCGCGAACTGCACCTTGTTCGCCGGAGTTTGAAGTTGTGCCAGCTTGACCGATTCGCCGTCCCAGCCGGACATCATGTCGTTGACACAAAGGTCCGCTCCCAATCGGTCGTTCTTGGGGGTGTGGACCCAGTCCGGGCCGTCTTCGCCGTCCGCATCCGGACATACCGTAATCTGCCAGTTCTTCATATACGGTTGAATGCGGTAGGGCCAGTAGCGCTGATAGTCATCGTTGGCGTCGCCCTTGCCGACGTTCAGCCATTCGCTGATAACCCTCTCATCATAATCCTGAGAATACATCTGGGCGCTGGTGCCAAGCTGCTTCAGGTTTGAGAGGCAGGAGATAGCTCGGGCTTTGGCGCGAGCCTGGGCAAAAACGGGGAATAAAATTGCGGCGAGAATAGCGATGATTGCGATAACTACGAGGAGCTCAATGAGCGTAAAACCTTTTCTGCTCTTCAAGAAATGATCCTCCGATGCGCCACTTTCGCAGTGGAGCACAATGTAATAATGCTAACACTCTGTCTAAGGCCACGGGTTGCGTCGCACGAATGCGTACCTTTGCATTATAGGTGATGTTTAGGCATTATAAAGAATCTTTAATAAATTGTCAAGCCTTACCCGCATTCGTCCGAGAATATTTTTTCAGCGAGCCCCGCAAAGCCCGGAACGTCAGAATCGGGCCATCTTATCCCGCCGCCGCTTCTGCTCTCCATACAGTTCCTGGAAGAGCTTGAACTTCGCCTTGTGGTAGGCCGCGGTGTCCTTGCGTGGAGCGATAATCGTGTCCGCCCCGCTCATGCCTTGCATTGCCGCATATATGTCCGGATAGATACCCGCCGCCGTCGCGGCCAGCACCGCCGAGCCTAGCAGCACCGCTTCCGGTTCGCGAGGAAGTACGATGGTCGTGCCCGTGGCGTCCGCGTGCTCCTGGAGCCAGAGCGGATTCTTCGTGCCGCCGCCGGTCACGTACATCTTATCGATCTTGTAGCCGGCCTTGTTCAGCGTCTCAATGTTGTCCCGGATACCATAAGCAACGGCCTGCAGCGTAGCGTAGTAGCGAAGCGCCTGGGAGGTGATGGTCGTGTCCAGATTCAGGCCGTCGTACAGACCGCGATAGTGGGGATCGGCCTTTGGCGAGCGGTTGCCGAGAAAGTCCGGCAAGATGTGGATATGCTTGACAATGGAGGGGCCGCCGCCCGATTCGCCCTGAATGCGTGCAATCTCGTCGTTGAGCATCTCGTAGACCGTCCTCTTCTTGCGCTTCGCTTCCGCCGCGAGATTTGCAGAATTTGCATGGTCCGCGATTACGTGGTCGACAGCGCTGCCGGCGGTTGTCTGGCCGCCCTCCGTGAGCCACATGCCGGGCACCATCGCGCCGTAGTAGGGACCCCATACGCCGTCGATGTACTTCGGCTCCTTAGAGCATGCCATGAGGCAGTTCGACGTGCCGCATATAAGCGCGAGGGCGCTTTCGAGATCGCGCAGATCGGTCTTCTTCTTCCTAGCCCATACCGAACCCAGCAAGCCCAGGCCGCCCGCATGAGCGTCAATGATTCCAACTCCGACGGCGCATCCGGTTGTGAGGCCCAGTTCTGCCGCCGCCTCCTCGGTAAGACCGCCCAGCCGCTCGCCCATGGGCCGCACGTCGCTAACGACCTTGCCATTATCGAAGAGGTCGTCAAGGCCGATCTTCTTGAAGTAGCGCTTGTCCCACTTGCCGCGCTTGCCTTCGTGGCCGAGATAGGTCCACTTGCAGACCATGGTGCATAGGCTGCGCGCATCGATTCCACTGGATCGATAGGTAAGGAAGTCCGCGAGATCGAGGAACTTGCCCGCGTTCGACCAGTTGTCCGGCAGGTGGCGCTTCAGCCATTTCAGCTTGGGCGTCTCCATTTCGGGAGACAGCCGGCCGCCGACATATTTGAGCACGCTAAACTCGCCCGCGTTGATCTCTTCGGTTTCCAGCAGCGCGCGGTGGTCCATCCAAACGATGATATTGCGCTCATTTACGCCTTCGACGTTGACCGCCAGCGGCTGGCCGGACCTATCCAGAACCACCAGCGAGCAGGTGGCATCATAGCTGATTCCAGCCACTGCATTGGGCGCAATTCCCGCCGCTTCGCGGCATTCGCGCACGACCTTGCTCACCGCCCGCCAAATGTCGTCGGACGACTGCTCGGCATAGTCCGGCTTGGGCTTCCACATCTGTATCTGCTCGACCGCCGACGCGAGCATGTGTCCGCTCGCATCGAAGATTCCCGCCCGCGCGCTGCCTGTCCCTACGTCTACGCCGATTACATACTGGTCCGCCCGTGCATCCGTCATTAAAGCTCCTCGCGTGTGGTCGATTTATGCGGCATTGTTTCGTGCCGGCCGGCTGACTCTCCTGCCGCTAATCGTTGATGCAAGAGGATTCCGGCTGCGTACGCGGGAATCTAGCCGCCGGAGATTTCAATATGTTCGACCTGCTCATTCGCAACGCAGACATTCTGGACGGCACGGGCAGCCCCGCTTTCCGCGGCGATCTCGCCGTGAAGGATGGCGTTATCGCCGCAGTAGGCGCAATAGGCACTATTTCAGCGGATGCCCAGGCGCGCGAAGTAGTTTATGCCGACGCGCCGTCCGACACCCAACGACCCAACGACCCGCATTTGATCCTCGCGCCCGGCTTCATCGACATCCACACGCACGCGGACATCGCCCTGCTCGCGCGCCCACCCCATCTTCCGAAAGTGATGCAGGGCGTCACGACGGAGGTGTTCACGAATTGCGGCCTCGGATTCGCGCCCTGCACGCCGGAGGGACTAAAGACTCAGCGCGAATATCTCGGAGGCGTGTTCGGCGACGCGGAAGGAGTGGACTGGGGCTGGCGAACGGTGGCGGACTTCCTATCGCGCTACGAGAAACAGGGCAGCGGGGCCAACATCGCCTACCTGATTCCACACGGCTCGGTGCGCGTCTCCGTGATGGGCATGGCGGCACGACCTGCCGACGCCGGTGAGCGAGAGGCGATGGAAGCAATGGTGCGCGAAGGGATGGAGCAGGGCGCGTGGGGCATGAGCACGGGGCTCTGGTACGTGCCGATGAGCCACGCCGACCGCGCGGAGAATGTCGCGCTGTGCCGGGCGGCCGGGTTCTTCGCGACCCACCAGCGGGCCTATGATTCCGGCCTTATCGCGGCGACCGAAGAGACCATCGACATCGCGCATGAAGCGGGCGTCCCGGTCCAGCTTTCGCATCTCCAACTCAGCGGATCCGATATTGTGGGCCATGCCGGCGAGGTTCTCGCGCTGCTGGACAAGGCGAGGACGCGCGGCGTGGACATCATGTGGGATTCCTATCCCTATGCTGCGGGGTCCACGCTGGTCCAGGCGCTCCTTCCGGGCTGGGCGACCGACGGCGGTCCCGAAGCGACTCTCCGCCGCCTCCATGACCCCGAAATCGCGGCGCGGGCGGAATCTGACCTCGCTTCTTCGGGCCGCGATTGGAGCCTGACCGTTCTCGCCGGCGCGCGCTCGACAACGAACAGGCCTTACGAGAGCCTTGCCTTTACGGAGATAGCGGTGCGGCGAGGGCTGAGCATTCCCGCCTTCGTAATCCGTCTGCTGATCGAGGACGAATTGCAGGCATGTTTCATTGGTCATACGCAGGACGAGCGGGACGTGCGCGCCGTGCTCCGCCACCCGGCGCAGATGGTCGGCAGCGACGGTCTCCACCTGCCGGGCAAGACGCATCCGCGCCTCTACGGAACCTTCCCGCGAATCCTGGGCGAATACGCGCGCGACCTCCGGATTATCACGCTGCCGGAGGCGGTCCGCAAAATGACCTCTGCCCCTGCAACTCGCCTGGGCTTGACCGACCGGGGTACGCTGGAGGTGGGCAAGGCGGCGGACCTCGTTCTCTTCAACCCGGCAATAGTCCGCGATACCGCCACCTATGAAGACCCTCTGCGCTTCCCGGAAGGCATTCCCTATGTGTGGGTGAACGGCGTCGCGGTAAAACGTAACGATCAATCGACAAGCGCGCTGCCGGGGAGAGTATTGAGAAAGGCATAGTCAGCGCCCGCTTCGCGGGCGGTGAAAAGTTCCCTATGAAAAATATCGAAACAACCATTCAGGACCTAACGCTGATGCTGATGTATGTAACTTCCTGGGAAGAGCCGCCGAGCGGGGCGCGTAAGGCGTGGAAGGGATACAACTACGAAACGCTCGACGCGCTGCTCCAGGACGAGTTGATCGCGAGCCGGAAGGCGAACAAAGCCGTGTTACTGACCGACCAGGGTGTCGCGACAGCAAAAGCTCTACTGAAAGAGTACGGCATTCAGGTCGTGGAGTAGTGGTGCTTCGAATCTGCTGCGTGGCCCTTCTCGCTGCGCTCGTGATTCCTACACCTTCCCACGCCCAGACCAACTCCCCCAAGAAACGCCTCGTCGTCATCGTCGTGCCCGGTTTGCGCGCCGACGATCTCAGGGAGCCATGGCTCAAGTGGTTACTTGAACGTGTTCCACTTGGTGCTGCTGGTTGGATGAATGCCCGCACGGCTCGTAGCGCTGACCCCCATAGCCACTCTGAACAAGCGGCCTATCTAACGTTGGGAACAGGATCGCGCTCAACCGCGGGACCGTACGCGCGAATCGTAAATTCTGAAACACTGTCCAGATTGAGACAAGATAATTCACGTTTGGATCATAGCGTCGCGATCGGAGCATTGGGCGACTATCTCCAAGCGAACGGCCTTACTACTTCCGTACAGGGAGCAGCCGACGATACATCGCTCGACCACTCAGGTCTGCTCATCGCTATGAATTCTTCCGGAACTGTAAGGGAAGATTTATCCGATGTCGGCAACTGGCTGTCGAGTTCACGGCAGGATTGGGAACCCGATCCTGCGGAAGCGCCATATGGCCTGCTTCAGCTATTCGTTGGTGATTCCGTATCTGACCTCAAAACCGATGTTCGGCTCGTCATTTTCGGTGACATCGTGAGAGCAGACAGATACGAGCGCTTGAGCTTGCCCGCCATTGCATCCAAGCAGCGAACGAGAGCCTTACGACAACTATCTATAGGCTTTCTGATTGCCGATTTGAATCGGAAGCCGAATCCACCTCATCACCCCACCCTTTACATCCTCCTAGCGCCATGCCCAGCCGATTCCGCGCCGGCGTGCGACCGGCTTGCCCCCATAATGATGTGGGGAGACGGGGTACGGCCGGGACTGCTCACATCCCCATCGACGCGAACGCCCGGCCTGGTGACCAATACCGACTTCCTGCCGACCGTGGCCGCCTACTTTGGACTGAAGCCGCCGAAGGGAGCCGTAGGCCGCCCGATGACGGTCGTACCTTTGCCTGCCACCGGCAAATGGGAGCATTGGTGGAGGCGGCTTCGGAGGCTGCCGACGCTGGAGAGAATTGCCGGTCCAACTCCTGAACAGTGGGCCTCCATGCACGACCGCTGGTACTCCCAATCCCGCAAGCAGTCGGTCTTCGGCGGCCTGCCCACGATTCAAGCCCTGCTGATAATCATCGGAATCGTATTGGCCGGCCGCCGTTACCCAACAACCCAACGACCCAACGACCTAACGACCCTCCCTCTCTCCATCCTCCCCCTCGCCCTGCTCATCCTTCCTGTTTTCAGTCCCGATTCGCTCATTGGGTCGGGGGGGCTGTTGGCCGTTACGCTGCTTTTTGCGGCGGGAACCGCTTATTGGAAACCTAAGATCGCTCCCCGGCTTGCAGTATGGTCATTGGGCGTGCTCGTGCTGGTCTCAACACTCGACCTGCTGACCGGCGCGAACCTGATGCGGCAGGCGTGGATGAGCTACAGCGTGATGGAGGGGGCGCGCTATTATGGTCTAGGCAACGAGTATGCGGGCGCGCTGTTCGGAGCCATGATGGTCCTGTCGGCGGCATGGCTGCAGGGAGGCGGCATAAAGCGGTGGCCAGTCGTGCTGGCGGCGTGGGGTTTCTGCATCGCAGTTATCGGGCTGCCGGCATTCGGCGCGGACGCCGGGGATTTCCTGGGAGCGGCGATTGGGGTTGGCGCGGCGGGAATCGTGTGGCGGCGCGGCAGGCTTCGCGCTCGCGATCTTGCGCTTATTCTTGCGGCAGCCGTGCTTCTGCTTGGAGCCCTCGTGCTGTTCGATTTGTCGCGCGGCACGGGCGAGCAGAGTCATATTGCGCGGGCCATCGGCAGCGGCGGCATTTTGAATATCGCCCTGCGCAAGGCCGCGCTAAACGGCTATCTGTTGCTGCACAGCGTATGGAGCCTCGGGTTGATTGCCGCCATCTATGGATTCTGGCGTCTGTGGCGCGGCGCCGAATCACGTCTTGGGATTGCATTCGATGCGGACAGGGGGATGCGCGGAGCCGTGACGGGCCTGGCCTCCGGCACGGTGGCGCTGCTGCTGCTGAACGATTCAGGCATCGTCGCGGCCTCCGAATGCCTTATGCTCGCCTATGCGGGGCTGAAACTTCTAACGACGAAGGCGCAATCGGCGGACGATTCGCCGGTTACATCCAGCCCAGCTGCTTGAGGCTTACCCACCGGCCGTCGCCGATAACGATGTGGTCCAGAACCTCGATACCCATGACGCGCCCGGCCTCACACAGCCGCATCGTCACCTGCCGGTCCTCCGGGCTGGGAGTCGGGTCGCCGCTTGGATGATTGTGCGCCACGACCATGCATGCCGCGCTCGACGCGACGGCATCCTTGAAGACCTCGCGCGGATGGACGATGCTGGAATCCAGACTGCCGATGGACACGGTAACGATTCGCAGCACGCGGTTCTTGGTATCCATCAGCAGGGACTTGAAGTGCTCCTTGCTTGCGTCGCGCAGCTCCGGCATCAGCAGATGAACCACGTCTTCCGGCGAACGAATCACAGGCCGCGACTCATCGGTGTGGGCGGCGAGGCGGCGGCCAAGCTCTACGCACGCGGCTATCTGGACCCCTTTCACCGGGCCGATACCCTTGACGCAGGCCAACTCTTCGACGGTCGCGGTGGCGACTCCCCGCAGGCCGCCGTGCCGGCTCAGAAGATGCTCGGCAAGACCGATGGCCGACCGCTCTTTGGTGCCGGTACGAAGCACGATGGCCAGCAGCTCGGCGGTTGAAAGCGACTGCGCGCCGTAGGACATCAACCGCTCGCGCGGCCGCTCCTCCGTCGGCATCTCTCTTATCGCTATGGTATACCGCTCTTCCATTTTGCCTCCGCCGACCGGGCATAAACTGTGGCTACTATAACATACCGGGCAGGCGCCGTCAAACTATTGCGCATGCCAAGTGGCTGCGTCGTGGCTGGGTCGTAGCAGCTTGGTGGGTGTTCGCCGGCAAATATGTTTTGGGCAGTGCCGAGAAAGATCCGGCGAAACTCCAAACGAAAATCCAGGAAACCATCAAGAACGAAGACGCAAAGAAGAAATAACTCGCTCAGATAAACAAGTAAGAGGCTGCCCGCATAGGCATCCTCTTACTTTTTGTGGAAATTCCAGGCCATACAGGCTAAGAATCTATCAGCGATTCGACAAACTCGCCAAACGCGGCCAGTGCAATCTCGCCTTTTCTGCGCGCCTTCTCACGCTTGTCCCGAATTGGGTTCGCCAGCTCAGGCATGATTCCGAAGTTGGCGTTCATGGGCGAGAAGCGCTTTGGGTCCGTCTCGGTAAGGTAATGGCATAGAGAGCCGAGCGCTGTTTCGCGCGGCGGAATCGCGGGCGGCAGTCCGGCGGCCTGCCGGTGCGCGTTGAGGCCCGCGACCATGCCGATAGCCGCCGATTCGAGATAGCCTTCCACTCCCGTCATCTGGCCGGCCAGGAAGATGCCGGTGTGCTCGCGCAGCTCCATATTCAACCCGAGGAGCGTGGGGGCGTTCACATACGTATTCCGGTGGATGACGCCGTAGCGGATAAACTCGGCGTTTTCAAGGCCCGGAATCAGACGCAGGATTCGCTTCTGCTCCCCCCACTTCAAGCGCGTCTGGAATCCGACCAGCCCCCACAGCGTGCCGTCTTTGTTCTCCTGCCGGAGCTGCACGACCGCATGAGGCCACCGGCCCGTGCGCGGGTCCGTCAGGCCGACCGGCTTCATGGGTCCGAAGGCGAGGGTACGCGGGCCACGGCGGGCAAGCTCCTCGATGGGCGTGCACATTTCGAAGAAGATTATTTTTTCGTCTTCGGGGTTGTGAGGGATCGATGCCTCCGCCTGGGTAAGCTCCTCCCAGAACGCCATATATTCATCCTTCGTAAGCGGGCAGTTGAGGTAGTCCGCGCTGTCCACGGGCGCGCCGGCACAACCCACCCCCTCAGCAGAGTCGAGAGTCGAGAGTTCTGAGTCGAGAGCAGGCGCTCCCAGACTCTCGACTCTCGACTCTCGACTCTCGACTCCTCCGCCGCGTCCCCGCCTGGAGGCCCGAAAGACCTTCGACATGTCGAGGCTGTCGAGCGTGACGGTGGGCGCGACCGCGTCGTAGAAATAGAGCGAATCGCCGGTATAGATTTTCAGGCTTTCGGCCAGGGATTCCGAGGTTAGCGGGCCTGTCGCGATGACGAGCGGGCGCTGGGGCGGAATCGCGCAGACCTCTTCGCGCCGTATCGTAATGTTCGGGTGCGATTCGAGAGTTTCGGTCACTTCGCGAGAGAACGGCTCGCGGTCCACCGCCAGCGCCTCGCCCGCGGGTACAGCATGCCTGGCGGCGATGGGCAGGAGGAGAGAGCCGAGCCTGCGCATCTCCTCTTTCAGGATTCCAGCCGCATTCGTGAGCAGATTGGACTTAAAGGAGTTGGAGCAGACAAGTTCGGCCAGATCGCCGGTCTTATGAACCGGCGTGCCGCGGTTCGGGCGCATTTCGTAAAGAGTGACCTTCGAGCCGCGTTCCGCGGCCGCCCAAGCAGCTTCGACTCCCGCGAATCCGCCGCCGATTATTGTAATCTCTTGCAAGTTTGCTCCGCCATTCGGCAATTTCAATTCAGCCCAAGCCGCTTCATGAGGTTTTTGCGCCCCTCGTCGAAGGTGAATGTTTCGAAGACCTGGTAGAAGTTGTCTTTGTCCGTGACATGAGGATAGAGGACCACGCCCGCCTGCTCCCGGCCCTTATCGAACGTCATTTCGGATAGGATAAGCCTCACCTGATCCGTCTTGAACGCGCGATTCTTGGACATCATTTTGACGAATTCGACCTTGCCGTCGTCGAAGGTGTTCGACCGAAAAGTGTTCATCAGCGAATCGAACTCCGCTCCGTAACCAGTCGTGGCATGCACGGCATACATCATGGCCTGTCTGTGGGATGCGCGGAGAGCGGCCGTCAGCACGATTGTCACAAACATCAGCGCCGCCAGCACGCTGGCGATAACAGCCATGCGAACGCGCTTTCGGCTCCGCAGATTCTGCGAACGTCCAGTTATCGCCGCCTCTTTCAAACGTTGAGCGCGCACCTCCGCGTACAATTGCTCGGGTGACAAGTCGAGCCCGATCTGCCTGATCGCTTCTCCAATCGTCAGCCTATCCGCCGTCTCGGCCTGCTGACGGCCCTCCGCGGCCGAGATTGCATTGACAAGCTCTTCGGAGGAGACATACTGCTGCGCCGCGTCATCCGCGTGCTCTTGAAGTGTCTGCTTCGACGCAGGCATGTCCAGTCACCGTCGCTTCCTTCCAATACGCCTGCGGAGACCACCCGCCGCTTCCGGAACGATCATATCACGAAAACGCGCTCCTGTAATCTTCTCTGTCAAAGATCGCAGCGAAAACATCCTTCACGAGACCGCTGTACGGAATATCAGACGGATTCGGGGGTTGGGCAGAAGCGCGATGCATGGCAATCAATGCGATCATAGTATAAATAAGGCGGTTTTAAGCGTGAATCCTGTCATGGCACGCATTCGATGTCCGGCGATAAATCGCCGGACTGCGTAACAAAACCTGGTGAATAGGGTTGGCCCGCACGTTGGGGCTATCGCTTCAGCCCCGTTCACGGGGCTTTATCCCTCAGACAGGCCATTTATGGCCTGTGCCTATAGCATGTGCGCTCCCGTGTCACTTTCCTTACAAAAGACGTTCAGACCTGTAGCGCTCGTTCAAAACGTATCCGTTGGCTTGGCGTGCCAGGAATCCTGAGCCCAAAAGCCGATTGAACGCGTATCGGACGCTCCGATAGTATTTGTCGAAGCCTCTTATGTCATCATCCTGACCGCCGCGGTTTGCCCATAAAGTATAACTAGCACGTTTTGCGGTTAATGATTTTATGCTGGAGTATCGATTTTGTCGATATCCAAGTGAAAGTATGTATTGGTGTAACGGGGAAAGATCGTTAAACTCCTCGCCAAACATGTCTCTGAGTTCAGGCGAGTATTCCGTTCTCATAAGCTCGCGATCCGCGACATAAATTGGGTAGAGATCAGGGCTTTCGTCATGCCTATATATAAGCCCGGCCTTCTCAAGATTGACGATCTCCGAAAAATGGTTGTTATCAGGAGTAAGCAGGATCGTGTGCTGTTGCTGCGCGTTCGCCCACTCCGACTTGACAATGTAGGAGAGGACGAGCTTTTGCTCGACCGTAAGCCTTCCTCCCACCTTTCGTGTAATGTAGGCATCAAACGCTTCAAATAACAGATCCATCTTTTGATCAAGCAGCTTGCCCGCGCATAGGAAGAGTCTGACCTCGTCCTGGTGAAGTCTATAGAATGGGAGATTCAATTCATTTTGCAAACAGTTGTTGACGAGCGTCGCCATGCCAATGCCGCGACCTTCCCACTTTCGATAGACACGCAGCACGTCCGCAAGCTTTGGGTTTCGCGGTTTAGCTTCGGGAACAATTCGCAATATGGGTGTTTGATGACGGCGTATCTGAATTAGCAGGTTGCGTCTGAACGTGCCGGGATTCTGAATCTCAATGTGCTGCCCCGGGGCAATCACAATAATGACCTGGCGATCAATTGAGTAATCGCGATGCGCGAGTGCGTTGTTGATGGTTTCTCGCAATAGGGGCTCAGGATATTGAGGCCGGGCTGTTCCACCTCCGGCTGCGCTTACACCCACTCGAATATTGCGAAGAACAAAAGCCAACCCTCCTTCCATCAAAGGAAGTATATTGTCGGTAAGGTCCTGCTTATCGAGTGCGATCTCGTTTGGTGCATCTACGTATCCGTGCAGTTGGCAGCGGAATCCTAGAAAATCGCCAGGATGACGCCCGCAAACCAGCATGCCCAGGATAGTAACCGCTCCATTGCGAACGAAGCGCTTGCGCTCCAGGAAAGACATAGCGCTATTGATATCCGACTTAATCGTTTCGACACGCACGGAGCGATTGAGTAATTGGATATACTCATTCAATTGATCAATGTCGAGATCTTCAGGCGTCGCATTCTGTACCGGGAGGAGTTCTCGCGCGTTCCAGATTTCCTGCTTTTACTCTTCGTACGCTTCTATCTCGGGGTCGCCAATGCCGTGATCGCCTGTCAAGACTCGTTTATAGGCAACGCCTTCTATATAGCAATATTTTAAGTCCGCTGATAGTTCATCCGCGTAGATAATTGCAACTCTGCCGTTCAGGAAAGGCTTCACTTCGGGAGCGGGGAAACAATGGGTCAGGTCAAGTTTCCTGCCTTGTCGATCAGTGAACAAGCGGATAAACTCCTTAAGCTTCGGCTCGGCCTGTTCCTGGTATCCGGTAAAGACATAATGCCTCTCGTGTCCGCGCCCCTCTTCCTTGATTCCTAGAATGAGTATCCCCCCACGTGTATTGAGGAACGCGTTCACGGATTTGTGGCGCTCTTTCCAACTCCCTGATTCAGCCGGCACGGGCTTTAATTCCAGCGTATCCGATTCCAATACTCGAAATCGGTTCGTGGATATAAGTTCCGCAATTGTCTTGAGGATGTTATCTGTTGTGTTCATACGGACCTTGAAAGATGTGCGTAGCAGCGAAGCAATATTGGACAGCCGGAGGAATGATTTCCTCCGGCTGCTGTTCGATCTTAAACCGCCGCCTTCTCCCGGTCCCCCGGCGATGCCTTTTCTTCATGCCCGCACTCGGGATTCGTGCACTTCACCTTGCCGGTCGGCTTGCCCTTGTATGCACCCTCGCCAAGCGGCCAGCCACACTCCGGGCAGGGCCGGTCGAGCGGGCGATTCCACGACTTGAAGTCGCAGGGCGGCTCGCCGTTTGGACCGCCTTTTTCATTGGAGCACGTGTATACCGATCCGAATCGCGTCCGCTTGGCGACAATCTCGCCGCCGTCCCTGGGGCACTTCATGCCGATAGGTTCGCCCGCCGGGCCCCTGCTCTCCGGAGAGCCCGGACCGTTGTCGCCGGGCAGCTTCACGATGGTCTTGCACTTAGGATAGCCCGAGCACCCCAGGAACTTGCCGAACCGGCCCTCGCGCTCGTAGAGCGGCTTGCCGCACTTCGGGCATTTCTGATCGCTTACCACCGGCGCGGCCCTCTCCTGCTCTTCGCGGGCAGTGCCGTCCACGTTCACGATGGTCTTGCATTTCGGATAGCCGCTGCACCCGAGGAACTCGCCCATCTTGCTGGTCCGCAGCATCATCGGCTTGCCGCAGTTGGGGCATTTGTGCTCGGTTTCCACCGCGACCGGCTTAACGCGCTCCATCGTCTCGTGCGCGTCGGCAATGCTCTTGTCGAACGGCCCGTAGAAGTCTCGCAGCAGCTTCACCTTGTCGGCGCTGCCCTCCCCGACTTCGTCCAGCCGGGTCTCCATGCTGGCCGTAAATCCCACGTCCATAATCTCCGGAAAGTGTTTCACGAGGAGATCGTTCACCGTGAATCCAAGGTCAGTGGGATAGAATCGCTTTTCTCTCAGCTCCACGTACTCGCGGTCCTGAATCGTCGCGATGATGCTGGCGTAGGTGGACGGCCGGCCGATTCCCTTCTCCTCCAGCGTCTTCACAATGGTCGCTTCGGTGTAGCGAGGCGGCGGCTCGGTGAAGTGCTGTTTGGGCAGCAGCTCGATCAGGTCCAGCGGCTGGCGCGGCGCGAGAGGCGGAAGCGGGTCGCGCTCTTCGTCGGATTGCTCGTCGGTGTCTTTACCCTCCATGTAGACGGCGGTGAATCCCGGAAACTTGAGTACGGAGCCGGTTGCTCGGAACGTGTACCCGTTCGCATCGATGTCCGCGGTCGTTACGTCATACACTGCTGGATTCATCTGGCTGGCGACGAACCGCTGCCAGATGAGGCGGTACAGCTTCAGCTCTTCAGGCTTCAGATACTGCGCGACCAAATCGGGCGCGCGGAATACGGAGGTGGGCCGTATCGCCTCATGCGCGTCCTGCGCGGACCCTTTCGATTTGAATACGGGCGGCTTGGCGGGCACGTAGTTCGGGCCGTACTGCGTATTGATGAATTCCCGCGCCTCCATCTGCACCTCGTTCGCGACTCGCGTCGAGTCGGTACGCATATAGGTAATGAGGCCGACCGCTCCCTGGGAGCCGAGGTCGACTCCTTCGTAGAGCGACTGCGCGACCGACATGGTCCGCCGGTTACCATAGCCCAGCTTGCGGGATGCCTCCTGCTGAAGCGTGCTCGTAATGAACGGCGCGGCGGCATTGCGGCGCTGCTCGCGCTGCTTGACGGTGTCGACGATGAAGGAGGCCCCGTCCAGCCCTCGGATGACGGCCTGCGTCTCTTCTTCGTTTTTTAGCGCGATCTTCTCTTTGCCGCGTCCGATGAACTTCGTGTCGAATGGAAAGGGCTTTGAGGGAGATTGAGGGGTGAGGCGGGCGGTCAGGCTCCAATACTCCTCCGCCACGAACGCCTGAATCTCCCGCTCCCGCTCGCACACCAGCCGCACCGCTACGCTCTGAACACGTCCGGCGCTCAGATTCTTGCGCACCTTCTTCCACAGCAGCGGCGATATGCGATAGCCCACGAGGCGATCCAGTACGCGACGGGCTTCCTGGGCATCGAACAGATTCTGGTCAATCAATCGCGGATGCTCGATTCCGCTCAATACGGTCTGCCGGGTCAGGTCGTTAAACGTGACGCGCTTCGGGTTTTTGAGCTTGAGCGCCTGGGCCAGATGCCATGCAATCGCCTCTCCTTCCCGGTCGGGGTCGGATGCGAGATAGACGGTATCGGCCTTATTCGCCGCATCGGTCAGCCGCTTGATTACGTCCCGGCGCGTAGGGATGTTTACATATTTAGGCGTGAAGTCGCCCTCCACGTCCACGCCAATCTCCCTCTCCGGGAGATCGCGGACATGACCCATGGATGCCTCCACCATGAAGTCGGGTCCCAGGAAGTTCTTCAGGGTTTTGGTCTTGGCGGGCGATTCGACGATGATGAGCGATTTGGCCATGGTTCTACTTTCGTGCGGCCGATAAATCGGCTGACTTCAAATACGAGCGGGTTGGTCTGGCATCGCGCTATGTTACCTATGCGCCGGATGTTTGTCAAGAAGGGCTTTACGTCTCCGGCGAGGCGGGCGGTTCCCGTTCATCTGCTTATCCTCTTTAATAGATAGAACGCAGGAGGGGAATCCGGCAAATCCGGATTTGGAATCTCGCGGACCAAAATATAGTTTTCCAGCAGCGTGCGGTCAGGCGGAACCGCGGCGTTTACTGCGTCCGCATACTCCCCTGTTCTAAGCAGCACATAATCCGGCTTCAGTTTGGCCATGATATCGAGATAGGGGCTGTGGGATCCAGGCCGAAAAAAGGGAATAATCTCCGGCGAGACGAGACCCACGGCGTCCAGAATCTTCGCCTTGCTGTAGTAGCCGATCCAGCCTATAGGCTCCAGCATTAGCGTCTCGCCCGGCTGGATGACATCCTGAAGCATTAGTCCCATCGACTTCAACAGCGCCTCGTCCTGCCGCTGGTCCGCCGCGATGAGCGCGCGCTGCCGGGGAAGCAGGGCTGTACCAGCAATCAGAATGAATACTGCAGCCACGGACGGCCAACCGCCAACCGATAGTACGGCACTCCCCCAACCCCCCCTTGCTTTGGGGGGGCCAGGGGGGGCGCCGCGACCAAACGACCCAACGATCCACCCCCATCCAATCACCGCCGCTAAAATGTAGAGCGGTACGGGCGGCACGTAGTACCAGCCGAAGAGAAAGCTCTTGGAAAAGGCCATGCCCGCGTAGTAGAGCATCATCCAGAGAAGGGCAGGCCTGAGTCTTTTGTGCCGCCACCCGACAAAGATGCCCGGAATCGCGCCCGCAAGCAGCAGATAATAGAGCGCGTTGCGGGTCATGCCGCGGGCAAAGGAATCGAGATTGGGGAGCAGTGCGGGATTCTGCCAGGCATAGACATGCAGCTTTGCTACAAGCGATGTGGGAATCGGCGATCCGAAGTAGATGAAGGCGAAGACAGTCCAGGGCGCGAGGAGCGCAATAAGAAGAAGAACGGCTCTGGCGACGGCCGGACGGCTGCTAACTCCCTGTCGGTGATTCAGATACCACAGTTCCGCAAAGGCTATCGCCACTAACAAAAGGCCGTCGATTCTGAGGAGCACGAGCAGCGCGGACCAGACGGCCACACCATAACTGCGCCGCTCCGCGAGCGAGACGAAGACCGCCAGCCCGCACATGGTAACGAGACCGGTCTCCATGCCGGAGATAGCCCAGTAGAGGGTCGGCGGCCAGACGGCGAGAATCGATGCCGCAATAATCCCAAGCGCGCGTCCTCTGTCCGGTATCGTCGCGCGTGCAAGCCTGTAGAGCAACCAGCTTGAGAAGCTGTCCGCTGCAATGTTGAGCAGTTGTCCGCAGAGGGTTGCATTCAGTCCGGCCGCTTCGGCGAGGGCCAGAAAGAGCGTATATAGCGGCGTCGTAGTCCCAAGCACGTGGTGGCCGAGGTTGTAGACGAATCCGTGACCATGCGCGATGTTCTCGGCATAGCGGAGCGTGATATAGAAGTCTTCCGCCGTGCGGTGGGTGGAGAATAGTAGGGTGAGGCGGGCGATCAGGGCCGCGACGAGAATCACCGAGAGCAGCACGTTCAGCGAACGGTCCGGCGCTTCGTCGGAATCGTTATCGCCTGCACAGATGGGAGGGACGCGCGAAGCTGTCACAGGAATGGTTTCGGTGGGTGTGGAAGAGGTGATGGAATCATGGATATGGAATCATGGATATGGAAACGCGGACTCTGAATCTGCCCGGCCTCACTATTCGCCGAGCCGGCTCAGTTCTCCTATGCCCGATGTCCTTGCGTCCCTGCTCCGTAGGCGGATGTACTGTGAACCCAGCGGGGCTGAAGCGTAACCAAATGTCCACAAAGGACGCCCAACTTTGACGGACCCTCTTGTCAAATCCCCATGAGCTCCACTAGACGACCAAAGGATACCAGCGATGAGAATGAGATTGTACCCGCAGTTGTTCTTGCCGCTCTTGCCGCTCGTGGCGATTACGGCATGCTTGCCGGCGTCACAAAAGGTGTTTGCGCAAGCCGCTCCACCCAGCCCCCTGCCAGTCAGGCAGGTGACGCTGTTCACGAGCGGCGTTTCGTATGTCGAGCGCGGCGGCGAGGTGGAGGGAAACGCAACCGTGCCGCTCACGTTTCGAACCGCGCAGATCAACGACATTCTGAAGTCGATGGTGCTGCTGGACGAGCGCGGCAAGGTACAGCCGGCGACCTATGCCGCGCGCGATCCCATCGGACGCACGCTTCAGGCGTTCAGCATAGACGTAACGCAAAATATGTCGCTGCCGGAGATATTGGCCCAGGTTCGTGGTGCAAAGGTCGCCATTGACGTTGGAGAGAAGAGTATCACCGGCCAAATTATTGGAGTGGAAACACGCGTGGTAGCCGTTCAGGATAACAAGCCCTTCGTCACGCATGTCCTGAACCTCCTCACGGAGTCTGGCATTACATGGGTGCGCCTCGACAGCGCCAACTATATTCGTCTGCTGGATGAGCGGCTGAATCGAGAATTTCGCGAGGCCCTGGGTCTGCTAGCAACGGGAACCGACGACCAGCGGCGCACGGTCACGCTGCACTTTTCGGGCGACGGACGCCGGCAGGTGCGCGTGGGCTACGTGACCGAATCACCTCTCTGGAAGATGAGCTACCGATTGCTGCTGGGTGGAAAAAAAGCAGGACAACCGGCGGCTAAGCCCTATATGCAGGGTTGGGCGCTGGTCGAAAACACATCGGATGAGGACTGGAATGGCATTAGGCTCTCTCTAGTCTCCGGGCGGCCCATCTCCTTCATTCAGGACCTCTATCAGCCGCTCTACCTGCCTCGTCCGGTGGTCCCGGTGGATGTAGTCGCCTCGCCCTATCCGCAGACGCACGGCGGCAACTTGGACGAGGCTCAGCGCAGAGTTGCCGCGTATGACGTGGACAATAGTGCGATTCCGGGAGTAGCAACCGACGGTGAGACGAGAGACCGCAAATCGGGATTGGCGATGGGCCGCGGCGGTGGAGGACGTGGAGGAGCAATGGGACTGACGGGACCAAGAGGCGACGCAGGCGCTGCCGGCCCCGCGGCAGGCAACCAACCGAAGGTTTACGGTGGCGCGGGCGGTGGTTTCGGTGGAATGACGGCCGACGCGGCGCGCGCTTCGCTGGAAGCGCAGGCATCCGGGCAGAATGCGGGCGAGCAGTTCGAGTACAACATCAAAACGTCCGTCAATCTGCCGCGCCAGCAAGCCGCCATGATTCCCGTCGTCTCCCAGGACATCGAGACGGAGAAGGTGGTCATCTACAACGCGGATACCGGCTCGAAGTTTCCGCTCAACGCGGTCCGAATCAAGAATACGACCGGCCTCCATCTGAAGGGCGGTCCCATCACGCTGTTTGACGAGGGAGTCTACGCGGGCGACGCCAAGATGGAGGATATTCCGCCCGGCGATTCACGGCTCGTCTCCTACGCGGTCGATCTGACGATCGAGGGGGAGCGGCAGGGTCCGAACGGCTCGCAGACCGAGACTTCGCTCAGCCTGAAGCACGGCGTTCTGATCGTTACGCGGCGCGAGCGGCAGGAGATCAAGTACACGCTCAAGTCGAAGGCGGAGAGGCCAAAGACCGTGTTGATAGAGCAGCCGTTCAACAGCGAGTTCACGCTCGTAGCTCCGGCGAAGGCGACCGAGCGCACCGCCAACCTCTACCGATTCGCGGTCACGGTCCCGCCCGGCAAGTCGGAGAAGCTCACGGTCGTAACGGAACGGCCCATCTCGCAGTCCATTGCAATCTTCGACGCGGACCTCAACACGCTGGCCTACTACGCCAACCGCAAGGACATTTCGCAGAAGCTGCGCGATACCCTCCAGCAGGTGGTACAACGCCGACGAGCGGCGCTGGAGCTTCAGGCGCAGGCGGCGGCCAAGGATGCCGAGATCGCCGCGATGGGAACGGACCAGGACCGAATCCGCAAGAACATGGCGGCCCTGGACAAGATGTCGGCGCTCTACAAGCGTTACGTCACCGACCTGGACCGGCAGGAGACCCGTCTCCAAACGCTCCGCCAGGAGGCCGCGACCCTCCGCAAGCAGGCCTTCGATGCCGAACGCGAGCTTCGAACCTACGTGGACAGCCTGACAATTACGGACTGAGCGGACCAATTGCAAGAACATCCGGCCCTGCGGACAGCCGCGGGGCCGGATTTTTTCTGGCACGTGGGTTGGCGGGCAGGTTGGACCAGCCGCTGTATGGAAACAACTACAGTCCGCGCGTGTAAAGCGCGTGTAAAGCGCGTGTGAAGCGCGTGTCGTACCACGCGTGTCAAGCGCGTGTCTGGGGAGCCTTCGGCTGAACGTCCTCACGGACGGTAAAGCCGGGGTGTGGTCTGCAATTGTCGAGAATATGCCTCCCGTGAGGGTATTTGGCGGCTGCGTCGCCTCGATGAGCATGTGCCGCATTTCCATAGCTACCTCTGTTTCCTGTTTCCGTCCGCGACAGCTACCACGTGACTCTGTGTACGGAAAATCAGCGAGCCTTCCGAGATGGCCGGGGTCGCCATGCAGATCTCGCCCATCGAGTTCGTGGCGAGTAATTCGAAATTGGGACCAGCCTTCACCACATAGATCTCGCCCTCCTCGCTCGTGTAGTACAGCTTGCCGTCGGCGGCCACGCCGGAGGCCGTGAACCCGGTGCGCCCGGTTCCGAGACGCTCGTTGTAGATGGATTGGCCCGTCTTGACCGCGTAGCAATTCAGCACGCCGTTGTCTCGGCAGACGTAGAGATAGTCCCCGTAGACCAGCGGAGTCTGCATGTAGCCGCCCTCGCGATGCTTGAACCAGACGATGTTGTCGTTGGAAGTCTGGTCGCCGGTCAGCGAAATATCGCCATTGGCCGTCGTTTTAATCGCGTAGATGGGAGCCATTCGCCCGTGCGCGTTCGTAATGAAGATTAGATCGCCGGCGATAATGGGCGTTGGGACCGGAATGTCGCCTCCGCCAATGAGCCGCCATACCTCTTTACCGGACGCAGCGTCGTAGCCGCCGATGTGCTTGTAGCCGTTCACAATGAGAATCTTGCGATTACCGGCCTTGCATACGGCGGGAGTGGACCAGGTGGGAACGTCGTCGCGCTTCGTCCGCCATATCTCATGCCCATCCTTCACGTCGAGGGCCGCGAGGAACGAGTCTTTCTGCACGTCGCACTGCACGTAGATTTTGCCGTCGTCGATGATCGGGGAGCTGGCGAATCCCCACTGCGCGCCGGGGACCATGTAGAATCCAGAATCCAGAACGCCGAGGTCCTTTTTCCAGAGCAGCCTGCCGGAGGGGTCGTAGCAGTAGAGGCCTTCCGAGCCGAAGGAGGCGATTACATGGTTGCCGTCGGTCGCCATGGTCGGGTTGGCGTGGGTGGACTTGGTGTGCCGCTTTACCTTGGGAACACCCTTATATGCGGTCCGCTCCCACAGAATCTTGCCCGTCTTCTTGTCGAGGCAGTAGACCATGTAGGCATGCGACGTGCTGTCCTCCACCGGCGCGATGTCGCCGTACAGACCTACCTTTAGTTTGGCGTCCGCCCTGCCGCTGATGGCGCTCGTAATGAAAACCCGGTCGCCCCAGACGATGGGTGAGGAGTGGCCCAGTCCCGGAATCGGCGTCTTCCATCTAACCCCTTTGGACGCCTCCACATTCCAGCTTACCGGCGCGGGGAACCCGTCCGCGACACCGGCCGCCGAAGGTCCGCGAAACGAGGGCCAGTTGCCGCTCTTGCCCGGCGTCTCGGCAAACACCGGGCGGGAGAGGGCTGCATAAAGAAGAAGGGCGGGTGCGAATCGGACAATCATCATGCGCCTCCAGGTTATGTTTGCATGCGTCGGACGAATCATTGCGCACGGAATGGAATTTCGTTCGCTGTCTCAACCCTCGGACCAGTGGCGGGTCGAGAACTCTGGCGTTCCGCCGAGAACCCGCCTTCGCGGGCACGGGAATATAAAGCGATAGAATAGACTTCGTGCCCAGGAGTCTTTCGTCTGTGAGGACGACTGGCCGCTGGCCCTCCAGCGAATGAATTCATTCACTCGCTCGCTCGCGGAATGCTATCTAATAAAAGAGTTCTACTGAATAATCTCCTTTTCTTGGGAGAGAGACGTGATTCCTACGTTACTTTCTTACAGCGCGAATGTCTTTATGGGTGGATCGGTTCTGCTCCGGCTTGACATGCGGGAGGAGATTCGCCGCCGCCGTTGAATTAGTTAAGAGACATTATCAATTCGCTGTATAACATCGATGGACCGACCGCTCAGAGGCTTCAACTGTGCGGCGGCATGCGCGTGTCGGAACGCCAGGCGTGTTCCAGCACAAAGGAGACACAGTCATAATTACCCCGCGACCGAATTCCCGTCATGGATTTACCCTTATCGAGCTGCTCGTAGTCATCGCGATTATAGCGATTCTGGCCGCGATACTTTTCCCGGTCTTTGCGCAGGCTCGAGAGAAGGCGCGGCAGACGAGCTGCCTCTCCAATCACAAGCAGTACGCCCTGGCCACTCTAATGTACCTTCAGGATTACGACGAGACGTTCCCGATGAGCTCATACCTCGCCGGAACCTGCGTCTCAACGTTCTATCTTGAGGTCGATCCCTACGTTAAGAACAAGCAGATCACTGTCTGCCCATCCGAGCCGCTTGCCATGAAGCTGACCGACGTCGTGGGCGCGCCCTGCGCGGGCACGCCGCCCTTCACCAGCTATGCGGTCAACGGCGCGCTTTATGTGAACGGATTCTTTCCGAATCCCACTCCGGTCGCGCTGGCCGCCGTGAACAGGTCGGCGGAGACAATTATGAACTACGACGGAAATGTCGGCATAGGAGCGACACCCAATCCCGTGCAGATTGTCCAGCCGCGCCACAGCGAGCAGTTCAACGCCAACATGGTCGATGGTCATGCCAAGGCGATCAAGGCGAATCTTTTCGGGACCACCAACCAGTTCACAGTGTTCGGACCTGGCAAGCCGCTCAAGACCTGGAAGATCGGCGCGGGCGGCGGCTTCTACGCAAACATGATAGAGTGCCTGGGGATTCCTCAGTAGAATCCTTTCACGGAATCTCGTCACGTAATCTTGCTAAAGCAATTCGCGAGAGACCGGGAGATAATGGAATTTATGATTAAATCACTATGGAGCAGCGTATGGTATAAGGCTGCCGCGGGAGCCTCAGCTCTTGCGGCGTTGTCCGCGACGGGGGTATATGCGATCGACTGGCCGCAGTGGCAGGGGCCGGATCGCACGGGCGTGTCCAAAGAGACCGGCCTGCTGAAATCCTGGCCCGAAGGCGGCCCGAAGCTGCTCTGGAAAGCGAGCGCGCTCGGCGAGGGGCATACCACTCCCTCCGTTGCGGCAGGCAAAGTGTACGGCATGGGCCTGCGCGGCAATGACGAAGTCGTGTGGTGCCTGGACGACAAGACCGGCAATCCGGCTTGGTCCACCAAGATCGCCGACGGCATCCAGCTTGGGGGAGCGCAGGGTGGATTTGGCTCTCGCGGTACTCCGACCGTGGACGGCAGCCATGTCTATGTTCTCGGCGTCGGCGGCGAGCTGGTCTGTCTCGACGCAGCATCGGGCAAGAAGGTCTGGCAGAAGAGCTTCACGAAGGACTTTGGAGGCAATGTGCCTACCTGGGGCTACAGCGAATCACCTCTGATCGACGGCGGCAATGTTATCGCGGCTCCAGGAAGCCGATCCGCAAGTATCGTGGCCTTCAACAAGGCCACCGGCGACGTGGTCTGGAAGTGCATCGTGCCGGAAGGCGACAGCGCCCATTATACCTCCGCGATTCTTGCGGACGTTTACGGGCAGCGCGAGGTGATTCACTTCCTTTCCGGCGGCGTCGTCGGCGTTTCGGCGAAGGACGGCAAGTACCTCTGGCGCTACAATGCGCCCGCGAATCACGTCGCGAACTGCTCGACCCCCATCTACCGCGATAACATGGTCTTCGCGGCGTCCGGTTACAACACTGGCGGCGGCCTCGCGAAGCTTACGAGCAACGGCGGCGGCGTGGCGGCCAGCGAGGTGTACTTCACCAAAAAGATGCAGAACCACCACGGCGGCATGGTGCTGGTTGGCGACTATCTTTATGGATTCGACGGCAGCAACCTGACCTGCCTGGATTGGAAGACCGGCGACGTGAAGTGGGCGGATCGCAGCGTGGGGAAGGGGTCCGTCTCCTATGCGGACGGCTGCCTGTACGTTCGCGGGGAGCGCGGCGGGCCGATGGCGCTCGTCGAGGCGACGTCTGAGGGGTACAAAGAGAAGAGCCGGTTCATTCAGCCGGACCTTAGCGGCGCATCCACCTGGCCGCATCCGGTCATTGCAAACGGCAAGCTCTACATCCGCGACATGAACACGCTGCTCTGTTACGACATCAAGGGTAAGTAGACCGATTACACCGCGCAACCCGGTCCAAGACACGGCGCAACGCGGAGGTTGCGCCCTACACTTGGCGCGGCGTTCCCAGGCCAACTATGAATTCAGCAGCCAATTCGACCACGACCCGTCTAATTGCCGCCGGTGCGCTTTTTGTAATGGCGCATCTGGTGACGCCTCTTTTGGGCGCGCCGGCATTCGCCTCCGATTGGCCGCAGTGGAGGGGGCCGAATCGCAACGGAATCTCCGCCGAGACCGGGTGGACCCATCATTGGGGAGCGGGCGGCCCGCGGAAAGTATGGTCCGCAAAGGTGGGTGAAGGGTTCTCATCCTTCGCGGTGGTAGGTGGAAAGCTCTATACCGCAGGCTGGGCGAACGGCAGGGACACTATCTGGTGCCTGAACGCGCTGACCGGCAAACCGATCTGGACCTACAGCTATCCGTGCGGCGAAGGCGATTACGGCGGACCGCGCGCAACACCGACGGTGGATGGCGCGAACGTCTACATAATGAGCCGGGAAGGCGGCGTCGCCTGCCTCAACGCACAGACGGGCAAAGTGGTATGGGGCCGCGATCTCGCTCGCGAAGCCGGCGCGGATATGCCTCAGTGGGGATTCGCGGGGTCACCGCTCGTGGAGGGCAATTTAGTTCTCTTCAATATAGGTTCGACCGGCGCAGCGCTCGACAAGGGGATCGGCAAAATCATCTGGAAGTCCGGCGGCGTGGGAGGCTACGCTTCCCCCGAGGCGTACAGCATGGGCGGGCAGCGAGCGGTCGCTCTCTTCTCTTCAAAAAGCGTTGTCGCGGTGAATCCGGCCAACGGGCGCATGCTGTGGCAGCATCCGTGGGTGACAAGCTTCGACGTAAACGCCGCCGATCCTCTCTTCGCGGGAACGGACGTATTCATATCGTCGAATTACGGGCACGGCTGCGCGCTGCTGCGACCGGGCGGTGGCCGGGCGCAGGTGGTCTGGCAGAACCGCAGCATGAGGAACCACTTTAACACCTGCGTCATGCTGAATGGCGGCATCTTCGGCAACGACCAGTATACACTGAGATGTCTCGATCTGCGTACCGGCGCGGAAAAGTGGAGCAGCAGTGGAATGGGGAAGGGCGGCATCATTGCCTCCGACGGAAAGATTATCGTCCTGACCGGTGGCGGCGAACTCGTAGTGGCGCAGGCCACGCCCGCCCGGTATAACGAGCTTGCGCGCGCTAAAGTCCTCGACGGCACGTGCTGGACTCATCCCGTTCTCGCTAACGGTTTCATCTACTGCCGCAGCCACGAGGGAGATCTTGTCTGTGTAGACGTGCGCGGGAAGTAGGATCGTTTGATGCTTAACCCAGGGCATAATGGCGTAAGCGCCACCGGTGTAAAACCGGTGTCTGTGGGGCGGGCGAGCCGCCAAACGCCCTCACGGGCGGCATAATCTTGAATCAAATCCTGTCTGGACCGGTTTTCCCGTCCGGAGGACTTTCGGCCGAAGGCCCGTCAGACACGCGTTTTATACGCGTGGTACGATGCGCGTTTTACACGCGTGGTTCCGGAAATCTGGGCACTCGTTTCCGGCATTCTATGAGGTTTATATGATGAAATCAATTCCATTGCGTGCAGCAGCCGGCGCCGCGATTGCGCTGGCAGGTCTTTCGATGGCGCGTCCATCCGTTGCGGATGTCAAGGGCTGGCTGGATTGGCGTGGCCCGAGCCAGACCGGCGTTTCCACGGAGAAGGGGCTGCCGGATACATGGGCGCTCGGAGGGACCAACGATCTCTGGCATATCGACCTCGCGGGCGGCGGCACGCCGATCATCGCGAACGGGAAAGTGTATGTCCTGGGTTATGATGGCGTGGGTCCAGACATGCAGGAGGTCCTGCTCTGCGCCGACGCCGAGACGGGCAAGAAGCTGTGGGAGAAGCGGTACAACGACTTTCTCAGCGACATTACCTACAACCGCTATGCTATCGGAAGCCCCTGCGTTGACCCCGATACCGGCAATGTGTATGTGCTGACCTCGGCGGGGATGTTCTCCTGCTACACGGCGGACGGCAGGCAGGTCTTTCAGCACCCGATGATGGAGAAGTGGGGCCGCCTCACCTTTACGAACGGGCGCACGGGCGGGCCGGTCATCGAAAACGACCTCGTCATCGTGCGCGGCGTAACGAGCAACTGGGGCGCGGAAGGCGCGGCGCAGGACCGCTTGTACGGGTTCGACAAGAAGAGCGGGAATCTCGTTTGGTCCTCCAGCCCCGCGACGCCTCCGAAAGACAACGTGTTCGCGCGGCCCTTCTTTGCGTGGCGCAACGGCAAGCGCGTGGCATACACGGGTAACGGCGACGGCAGCATGGTTTGCGTGAATGTCCGAACCGGCGAGCCGATCTGGCGCTACCCGATCTCCGCGGGCGGCATGAACGCCTCCGTGATCCTCTACAAGAACCTCGCCATCGGCATACACGCGGATGAGAATCTCGACACCTCCGATACGGGCCGAATGGTCGCCATCAAGGTAGATTCCGAGCCGAAGCCCGTCGAGGGCGGCCCTCCCGCGCTCGATAAGAGCTGCGAGGCTTGGCACAACGAGCTGGCTTCGATCTCGAGCTCGCCGGTCCTCGTGGGCAACCGAATTTATGAGGTGATAAAGACGGGCGTTCTCTGCTGCGTGGACGCCGACAATGGCAAGATTCTGTGGCGATACAAGCTGGGGCCGGATGAGCTGCACGCCTCGCCGCTGTACGCGGACGGCAAGCTCTATATTCCGATTCAGAACGGGCTGTTCTACATCATCAAGCCAACCGAAACGGGCGCGCAGGAGCTAGCAAAGGTCCAGCTCGAAGGCCGTTGCATCGGTGCGCCGTCCGCTTGGAACGGCAAGGTTTACGTCCACTCGACAGGCAAGCTATACTGCTTCGGAAAGCGCGGCAGCAACCCCGGCCTGCCTGCCAACATCTCATGGAAAGATCCCTATCCGAAGGCCGGTCCCACGGTGGCGCTCCAAATCATGCCGTCCGAGGTGATGATTCGTCCCGGTGAGCACGCCAAATTCACGATTCGTGGAATCGACGCGAACGGGCTGCCGACGCAAACCTTCGACAGCGCAAAGGCAGCCTGGGTCCACTTCATTCCGCCGACCGCAAAGGTCAAGTCCGAGATGAAGGCCGAGTTCAACCCCTCCGGCGAGATGGTCGCCGATGCGGCCAACACCCCTTCCGCGGGCGCGTTCCAGGCGACGCTCGACGGATTCAAGGGCACGATTCGCGGACGGGTTCTGCCGACTCTTCCCCTCAAGGTGGACTTCGAGAACTTCGAGCCGACCGAGACCAGCCCCTCCGATCCAAGCTCGAAGTTCGCCTACCCGCCGCTTCCGTGGATCGGAGCGCGCTTCAAGTTCGACGTTCGCGACGTGGAAGGCAACAAGGTCCTCGCAAAGACTCTGGACAACATCTTCTTCCAGCGAGCGACCGTCTTTATGGGCCACCCTGACGAGAAGAACTACACCATGGAGGCAGACCTGATGTCGGACGGCACGCGCCGCACGATGTCCTCCGTCGGCCTGATCAACCAGCGCTACTTCATCAACCTCGAGGGCAACGCGCAGGAGATTCAGATCATCTCCAACCCGGAGCGGATTCGCGCGGTCGTGCCGTTCAAGTGGACGCCGCGCCAGTGGTACCATTTGAAGACGCGCGTGGACGTAGCGGCGGACGGCAGCGGGATCGTTCGCGCGAAGGCGTGGAAGAAGGGCGACCCGGAGCCGGTTGCCTGGAATATCGAGATGCCGCACAAGCATGCCCATCTGAACGGCTCGCCCGGCCTCTACGGCTTCGCGCCGCAGAGCCTCTACAAGGTCTACATCGACAATATCTCCGTGACAGCCAACAGTCAGCAGACGGCCACGAGATAGGCATGAGATAGGCAGGTTAAAGCGAAAATGAGAACGACGAAAGCGATGACAAATCATAAGAAGTTTCGGATTGACCTAGCTCCCGTAGCAGCCGGCGTTGTCGCGCTGGCTGCTGCGTTGATTGCCGTGCCTCTACTGGCCCGCGCCGACGACTGGCCGTTCTGGGGGCGCAGCTCGAACCGCAACTCAGTGTCGCCAGAGGTCGGAATTCTGGATACCTGGTCGCCCGGCGACCTGAAGGCCGGGACCGAGGAGGTGGACATGGCGACCACCAAAAACGTGAAGTGGGTCGCCAAGATGGGATCGCAGACCTACGGCAACGTTACGGTCGCGGGCGGCAGGGTCTTCATTGGCACCAACAATGAATCTCCACGGGATCCCGACGCGAAGGGCGACCGGGGCATTCTTCTCTGCCTCGACGAGAAGACGGGCAAATTGAACTGGCAGCTCGCCGTGCCCAAGCTCGGCACGGGCAAGATCAGCGACTGGGAGTATCTCGGTCTCTGCTCCTCGCCTTCAGTGGACGGCGACCGCGTCTACATCGTTACTAATCGCAACGAAGTGATGTGCCTCGACGTGAACGGCATGGCGAACGGCAATGACGGCCCGGTTACGGACGAAGCGCAGTACAAAGCAGGTCCGGGCAAGCCGCCCGCCAAGATCGGTCCGCAGGACGCCGACATTATCTGGCGATTCAGCATGCGCGAAGAGCTCGGCGTCTTCCCGCACAACATCACGAACAACGCGCCGCTCGTCTTTGGCGACAAGGTGGTGGTCGCTACTTCCAACGGCGTGGACTGGGCGCATACCAACATCCCGAATCCCAAGGCCCCGGCCCTCGTTGTGCTCGACAAAAAGACCGGAAAGCTGGTGGGCGAAGAGGACGAGGGAATCTCCAGCCGCACGCTCCATTCCAATTGGTCCAGTCCTTCTCACGGCGTGGTTAACGGCAAGGACCTGATCATTTTTGGAGGCGGGGACGGCTGGTGCTACGGCTTCTCCACGGATACGAAAAAGGTGGACGACCGGGACGTGCTAAAGCTACTATGGAAGTTCGACTGCGACCTTCCGCAGTATCGCATGAAGGACGGCAAGCCGCTCAAATACGCGACCTACGACGGCCCGAGCGAAGTGATCGGAACGCCGGTCTTCAGCAACGGCAAGGTATACGTGGCGATTGGACAGGACCCGGAGCACGGCGAGGGCGTGGGCAATCTCTCCTGCATCGACCCGTCCAAATCCGGGGATATTACGACCTCCGGCAAGGTTTGGAACTACGATAAGATTCACCGCTCGCTTGCTACGCCGACGGTATACAACGGAATGGTCTTCGAGCCGGACTTCAGCGGATTTGTGCACTGCCTGGACGCGAACACCGGCAAGCCATTCTGGACTTACGACACCAAGAGCCACGTATGGGGCTCGCCACTGATCGTGGACGGCAAGGTCTACTTCGGCACCGAGGACGGTGACGTTATTGTGCTGGCCGCGGACAAGACGATGAAGGTGATCAACAAGACCGACATGAAAGCTCCTATCTACTCGTCGCCGGTCGTCGCCAACGGCACGCTGTATATCGCGACGCAGACGCACCTGTACGCAATCGGTAAGCCGTAACATCTCGCAACAGAGGCTCTGTATCAGATGGCAAAGATAGTCAAAGAACTTGAAGGAATGTGGGAGGATATTGCCTCGCACGGCACCGAATTCGCCGGCCAGACGGTGCGGCTTCAGGTGCTTGTGCCAGACGAGGAGCCTTTCCCGGAAGTGGCAGCGAATGAGCGGCTTTCTACCGCTGCATCCCTCCTCAAATATGCCGGCGCGTGGGAAGGAGATGACCGGGAGGAGTGCTTGCGCAAGGTTTATGAAACGCGCAGCCGGTTCATAATTGATTAATGTTCCTCCTGGACACCAATCATTGCAGCCGCTTGATTGATGATGACGAGGCCATTCAGACTCGCTTGCAATCGGTCGGAGATGTGATTGTAGCTACAAGCGTGATTTCACAGGGCGAGTTGATCTATATGGCCCGCAACTCGGAGCGGCAGGCGCATAATCTCGCCCGCATTGAGACTTTCCTCAAGGGCATCCGCATATACTCCATAGATGGAGAGACAGCTCAACTGTATGGAGAGATGAAAGCCGAACTGATGCGAAATTTTGGTCCAAAGGAGAGGGCGAAGCGGCGGAGGACATCGACAACACAGTTGGGGTTTGATGATAATGATCTCTGGATTGCCGCCGTGGCTGCTCGCCATGGCTTGACGGTGGTCTCATCCGACAGCGATTTTCGGCGTATGCAGCCAGCTATTTCCGTAGCTTTTGAGGAATGGTAGATTCGGTCTGCAAAGGGTAGAATCGCCACGGGCAAGAATAGGCACGGGTAAATAGACGCAGGCAGGGAGCCACGGGCAAGAATAGGCACGGGTAAATAGACGCGGGCAAAATCCCCGAGCGATACGAGCAAGAGACACGGGCAAATAGACGCGGGCAAGGAGCCACGGGCAAGAATAGGCACGGGTAAATAGACGCGGGCAGAATCCCCGCGCGATACGAGCAAGAGACACGGGCAAAATCCCCGTGTCTATCCATGGGAACCCGGCTAAAGCCGGCTGGCGGTTGGGGCGATGGCGCGGTCATATACGGAGCTGTATCATCATTTCGTTTGGGCAACGAAGAGTAGGGAGCCGTATATCACGCCTGAGATTGAGTCGAGCCTGTTTCGGCAGATTCGGACGAAGTGTGAAGAGATGGGCGTTTTCGTGCACGCGCTGAATGGGATGCCCGACCACGTACACCTTTGCTGCGCCCTGCCGACTTCGCTGTGCATCGCGGACCTTATGGAGAAGGTGAAAGGTTCATCTTCTCATTTTGTCAATCATGTGCTGGGTGGCGAGGGGATGCTCTACTGGCAGGCCGGGTATGGCGCTCTGACCGTGTCGAAGCATCATTTGCCGAGGGTTGTCGCCTATATTGACAACCAAAAGGTGCATCATTCCGAAGGTACGCTTTCACCAAAGTTGGAGCGGATCGCCGAGAACAGCACGCTTTAGCGTGGTTTCCGCGGGTAGCCACGGGGATTTTGCCCGTGGCTCTTGCCCGTGGCGACGTGAATTGCCATGGGGATTTTGCCCTTGGCTCTTGCCCGTGGCGACGTGAATTGCCATGGGGATTTTGCCCTTGGCTCTTGCCCGTGGCGACGTGAATTGCCATGGGGATTTTGCCCGTGGTTATGATTTGTGGCATTGCGGAGTTTATTCATGAAATGGTTGTTGACGCTCTTCGTGATTGCAGTTTATCTTCTGCATCAGGACTACTGGAACTGGAAGGACAATACGCTGGTAGGCGGGATTCTGCCGATGGGTCTCGCCTATCACGCCGTCTACGCGGTATTGGCTTCCATCATGATGGCGGCGCTCGTGAAGTATGCCTGGCCTATCGGGATCGAGCAGGAGGCTTACAGCGCCGAGCCGATTGCAACTGATGCAGCAGCAGATGATGCAATACCGGCGGAGGGCGCGCATCAATGATTCCGGCAGTCGTAATCTTCATCTACTTCCTGGTTATTTCGTACATCGGCAGCATTGCCTATCGGCGTAGCAAGCAGAATACTGAAGACTTCTTTCTCGCCGGGCGCTCCATCGGCCCAATGGTCTTCTTCCTGTCGATATTCGCCACCAACATGACGGCGTTTGCTATTATCGGCAGCTCCGGCGCGGCCTACCGACAGGGAATCGGCATCTTCGGTATGATGGCCTCGTCCTCCGCGTTCATGATTCCGCTGACTATTTTCCTCATCGGGACTCGCCTGTGGGCGCTCGGCAAGCGATTCGGCCACATGACCCAGGTGCAGTTCTTTCGAGACCGATGGGAGTGCTCCGGAATTGGCACGGCAATCTTCGCTCTCAGCGCCGCAATGCTGATCCCTTACATGATCATCAGCATCATAGGCGGCGGAACAGTCCTACAGGAAATTTCATACCACAACGGCGCGCCGCTAATCCCATATGCAATCGGATGCCTCATTGTTGCAGTCGTAGTAACGATCAACGTCTTTTTTGGGGGCATGCGAGGCGTTGTCTGGGTTAATGTCTTCCAAACGATTCTTTTCCTTCTCTTCGGAGCAATCGCGGTCGTCGTCATCAGCCGGAATATTCCCGGCGGATTCGGCAGCTACCTGAACAGGATGGCGGGCTCCGATGGCCTGAGATGGCTGGTTACGCGCGAGCGCCTTCCGCAGGAGGTCTTCTGGAGCTATTCATTGATTCCGCTCTCGTCCATCATGTTCCCGCACATGGCGATTATGTGTTTCTCAGCCAGGAAAATGGATGCATTCAAGCGGACCGTCGTCCTCTATCCGCTGGCGATCATGGCCATCTGGCTCCCCTGCGTATTCCTGGGGGCGGTTGGCTCGCAGTTGATACCTGGACTGAAAGGGACCGCTTCTGACGGTATTCTGCTCCAGCTCCTCGCAAAATACTCGTCCCCGCTTCTCGCCGGAATTCTCGGCGCGGGCATTATGTCCGCCGTGATGGGCAGCGACTGCCATCAAGTGCTGGCGCTCAGCACTATGTTTACCAAGGACATTTTCTCCTATTACGGGGGCCTGAAAAAGTACGGCGAGAAGGGAAGCGTGGCGTTTGCGCGCGCTTTCATCATTGTCATAACTGTTGCCGCCTATCTGATCGCATTGGCGAAGCCGGAAAACATCTTCGAGCTGGCAGTGAGATTTGCATTCTCCGGCTTCGCGGCGCTCGCCCCGGTTATGCTTGCGGCCCTCTTCTGGAAACGCAGCACGAAGTGGGGCGCGTTGGCCGCAACCATCTGGGTCGCCATAGGTATCTTTGGCACGTGGTACCTGACCGGCATTTCCGACGCAATCGCTCCCAAGCCTCCTGCGCCTCCCAGGGTCGTGTCAGCAAAGGGCGCGGGCGGACCTATGACCCGCATGGGCGGCCCCGCTGCTCCGCGCCCACCTGGCGCAGCGGAGGGTTCGGCGGTTGGCGAGCCGAGGATGGGCAGCAGGAAGCCGGGAGTTGCGGGTGGCGCGGGTCCGCCGAGGAAGAAACCGGTTACTTCAGTCAACATCTTCCCAACATTCGGGCCGATGTTCCAACGCTCGACTGCCAATGTGACATTCTACGGGTTCTTACCGGTGGTGCCCATGGTACTCGGCTCGGCGCTGCTCATGGTCCTCTTCTCTTTGATTACGAGGCCGCCGTCGCGCGAAACCATCGAAAAATACTTTCCTACTAAGACGCAGGCTGACTTGGCCGCCAGTTCGCTCGATCCGCAGCCCATTGAAGTGGGTTAGATAGGATAGAGAGTTAATGACAACGCAAGCTGCGCAATCCGGGCCCGTCGCGCCGGAAGCCGTGAACGAAGCGAAAGAGCGGCTGGACGCGCATGTACGGGAGATCGTCCAGTGGCACTTTTCGCCCGAGACCGGCTCCCCGTTCTGGCTCGATTGGGCAAAGCAGGCCGGATGGAATCCCGCCGAGGTCGTCAAAAGCTGCGAAGACCTGAAACGATTCCCGCACTTCGAGGGCGAGTTGTTGCGCGACGAGCAGAATGACCGCTGGGTTCCGAAAGCCTATGCGGGGAAGCCCTACTATATCTTCGAGACCGGCGGCACGACGGGAATGCCGAAGCAGCGAATTGGCTGGAAGGACCAATGGCAAGACTACGAGGAGTTTTCGGACACGCTGGACGACAGGTCTTTTCCACCCGGCGGCAACTGGCTGATGGTGGGGCCGACGGGAGGAGGCAGGCTTCGCATTACTATCGAGCATCTGGCCCAGTACCGTGGCGGAGCATGCCATCATGTCCCGGTGGACGCGCGATGGTTCAAGCAGCTTATCGCTGAGAAGCGCTCCGACATGGCGAAAGCGTACAAAGACCACGTTCTGGACCAGGCAGCCACGATTCTCAAGAATCGAAAGATTTCCTGCATGTTCATACCTCCAAAGCTGCTGGAAGCCCTGGACGAGAAGATTAACGTGCCGGATGCCGGAATTAAGGGCGTCTTCTGCGGCGGCACGTCCATGACGCCTCAGACCGTGCGATTCCTGGTGGAAGAGGTGCTGGACAACCGCGCGCAGTTCGTCCCAACCTACGGCAATACTCTCATGGGCCTTGCATGCAGCCGCCCGCTTACCCGTGAAGATAACTGGTCCATCACCTATCATGCCCCCCAGTCGCGAGCAGTTCTGAGAGTTGTCGATCCGAATGATACCGACCGGACGGTGGGCTACGGCGACTGGGGACGCGTTGAGCTGACCACTCTTACCAAAGAGTTCTTCATGCCCCGCTTCCTGGAGCGTGACGAGGCGATTCGCCGCGGACCATGGGGCCGGTGGGCATGGGACGGCGTAGGCGAAGTCCGTCCGTTCGGCGCGATGGAACAGAAGACTATAGAGGGCGTGTATTAGGAGTCAGATTCGTTTGCCGGTTGTGAATCTGCGCACGGCATTCCATCCCGTACACCGGACGCCCATATCATACCGTTTCTGGAGCATTCTAAAGACAGACTGAGGGAAGGAATCGTTATGGTTCGGATGTTTACGCTGGCGCTGCTTGCGGGCTTTCTCATCACGTCACGAATCGGTTCCTCGCAGGAATGGACGCGATTTCGTGGGCCGAACGGGACGGGTGTCAGCGCCGCAACCACGATTCCGATTCAGTTCTCCGCGGGAGACTACAACTGGCGCGTGGAACTGCCTGGAAGAGGCCACTCAAGTCCCGTTGTCTGGGGCAGCCGCATCTTCATTACAAGCGCGGAAGAGCAGACCGGCAAGCGGCACGTTCTCTGTCTTTCTACAAAAGACGGCAAAGAGCTTTGGCGGCGCACCTACGACTTCAAGCCGTACCACCTCCATGACTTTAACGCCGCCGCCGCTTCCACTCCCACCGTAGACGCTGAGCGTGTCTATCTGATAATGCCCGAGGACGGTGCGTTTATCGTGGCCGCGCTCGACCACGAAGGCCGCGAAATTTGGAAGCGGAATCTCGGCGCGTTCCCAACACAGCACGGCGGCTCGTCTTCTCCGATTCTCATCGGCAGTATTCTTATCGTGAATCGGGAGCCGGAAGACGCGGACGGCAGTTTGCTTGGCCTGGATGCAAAGACCGGGCAGACAATATGGAAGCGCGACCGGCACAGCATGGCCTGCCCGTATGCAACCCCGGCCGTCTACCAGCCTGCCGGCGGGCCTGCCGAAGTGGTCTTTGCGTCCACCGCCCACGGAATTACAAGTCTCGATCCCGCCACGGGCGAGCTGAACTGGGAAGCTCCCGGCCTGACGAAGCTGCGTTGCGTCGCGTCGCCCATTATCGCCGACGGGCTGATCTACTCGGCCTCAGGGCAGGGAGACGGCGCGCGACTGGGGATCGCTGTCCGGCCCGGCTCCAAACAAGGCAAAATTGAACCCAAGGTCGAGTACAAGATTACGCGCGGCCCCTCCTACGTGCCGACCCCCATAGCCGTGAACGGACGAATCTACGCATGGGGCGACGCCGGAATCGTGACGTGCATCAAGGCCGCAACCGGCGACATTGCTTGGCAGGAGCGCGTCGGCGGGAACTTCTTCGGCTCTCCGGTCTGTATCAACGGGAAACTCTATGCCGTCAGCGCGAAGGGCGAAGTAGTAGTCATCGAGACGGGTGACCAGTTCAAGCAGCTCGGGCGCAGCGATCTGGGCGAGCCTTCACACGCGACCCCCGCAGTATCGGACGGCGTAATGTATCTGCGAACCACCAGCCATCTGATATCCGTCGGAGGCAAGAAAGGCTCCAAGTAATATCTACTGGATTGTAGGGATAGTTGGCCGGTTCATGCCAAACGACCCAACGACCCAACGACCATGCCAACTCCCTATCTTCCCGTGCTGCGGCGCGGCCAGGTTTATGATAGTCTCGACAAGATCGAGATCAAGAGCGTTCGGACGGGCGAAACGGTGGCCCTTGTCGGCCAAGCGACCGGCGGCATGATTCGCAAGGACCTCCGCAAGTCGTCGCGCGATTCGCTGCGCGCGCTGACGGTTGAACAGCTTCTCGCCATCAACTGCGAAGCGGGGCGGCTCTTTATGGAGGCCGATCTGCCGCTCGGCGACGGGCAGACGCAGTCGCCGCAGCAGTATATCGAATCGCTTTCGGCGACCAGCGGCCTCCCGCACGTCCTCATCCGACGTAACATGGCGAAGATTCACCAGGTCTTCACCGAGATGCCCACTATTCTGCGCGGTCTCACGCGCGGATTGGATGCGGGCGTCATCGATTCGGGGAGTGGCGAGCAGGCGGGCGTACCGGTCAGCTTCTTCGCAGTCGCCGAGGCGTTGGGGGTCGTGCTTCCCAGCAACTCGCCGGGCGTCAACTCGCTGTGGATGCCAGCTATCGCGCTCAAGATTCCCGTCGTGCTGAAACCGGGCAGGGAAGAGCCGTGGACGCCGTTCCGAATCATCCAGGCGTTCATCGCGGCGGGCTGTCCCCCGGAGGCGTTCAGCTTCTATCCGACGGACCACGAGGGCAGCGGCGCGGTGATGGAAAGCTGCGGGCGCGCGCTCATCTTCGGCGATGTGGGGACGGTCGAGAAGTATGCGGGCAATGCGGGAGTGCAGGTGCATGGTCCAGGCTGGTCCAAGGTGTTGATCGGCAACGACGAAATAGAGCGGTGGCCGGAATATGTGGATGTAATCGTCGAATCAATCTCCGCGAACAGCGGCCGCAGCTGCATCAACGCATCGGCAGTCCTGGTCCCGAAATACGCGGACGAGATAGCGGAGGCTGTCGGCAAAAAGCTCGCGGCTATCGAGCCTTTATCCGTGTCGGACACGAACGCGCGGCTTGCGGGATTTGCGAACCCGAAAATGGCGGAATATATCGAGGCGGCCATCGAGGAGGGGCTGAAAACGCCCGGCACGGAGGATGTGACCGCGAAGTTCCGGCAGGGTCCGCGCGTTGTGGAGCTGGACGGCAGCGTCTATCTGAAGCCCACTATCGTCAAGTGCGATTCGTTCGACCACCCGCTTGCCAACCGCGAATTCCTCTTCCCGTACGCCAGCATCGTGGAGGTTCCGCAGGATCGCATGCTCGACATCATGGGCGACAGCCTGGTTGTGACGGGAATCACGCGAGACGAGGCGTTCATCGATAAGCTGATTGGATCGCCGCTTATCGACCGCCTCAACATCGGCCCGCTCCCAACTTCGACGGTTCAATGGGATCAGCCGCACGAGGGCAATCTCTTTGAATTTCTCTATAGGCGCAGAGCCATCCAGCGCGTATAATCGGGTGCCGAAATGAAGGTCTATGAAGAGCTGTTGTCTGGCAACTTGGATTGGGCGCTCAGAGAGGGGAGCATGCACTTCGAGAATCGAAGCGCCGTTCAGCAGACCCTTCAGCGCATCGCCGCAAGGTTGGATGAACTCCAAATACCGTACGCGATAGTGGGTGGAATGGCGCTCTTCGCCCACGGATTCAGGCGGTTCACGGAAGATATCGACATTCTTGTGACTGCGGGCTCCCTTGCCAAAATACACGAGAAACTCGATGGATTGGGCTACGTGCCGCCATTTCGCGGAAGCAAGAATCTGCGCGATACGGAGTTCGGCGTCCGGATCGAATTTCTCTTGGCAGGCGAATACCCGGGCGACGGCAAGCCCAAGCCGGTCGTGTTTCCGGTCCCGAATGACGTTGCGATAGACATACATGGAATTCAATATATCCAGCTCCCGCGACTCATCGACCTGAAGTTGGCGTCCGGAATCTCAAGCCCGGGCCGCTTGAGGGATCTTGCGGACGTGCAGGAGTTGATTCGGGTCCTCAGCCTGCCCGAAGACTTTTCGCAGAGACTCGATTCTTCCGTCCGCGAAAAATTCGGCGAGCTTCGGGCGGGCGTGCAGGCAATACCGCGGGAAGAGGGCTAGAACTCCACGTCATGCAAGACGAAATAGTAGGATTCGATTCGACCCCTCGCATCCGCATTGTCTACGGACTCCACTCAATCGACCGCATAGGGGAGCTTGCGCAAGGTCTGAACGTGCGGAGGGCGCTCATTGTAACCGACGCGGGAATCGTGGCCGCCGGGCACGTTCAAAGGACTCAAAAGTCGCTGGAAACGGCCGGGCTAAAGGTATTCGTTTTCAATTCGGTACGCGAGAACCCGACAACGGTGGATGTCGACGCCTGCGTAGCCGCGGCGCGCGCCTCCGACGTCGACTTGCTTATTGGCCTGGGCGGCGGCAGCAGCATGGATACGGCGAAGGGCTGCAACTTCCTCCTGACGAACGGCGGCGAGATGCGCGACTATTGGGGCGTCGGCAAAGCGACCCGGCCCATGCTGCCGCTCATCGCCGTCCCCACAACCGCCGGAACCGGAAGCGAGTGCCAGAGCTTCGCGCTCATCGCGGACGAAAAGACGCACAACAAGATGGCGTGCGGCGACCCGAAGGCGGCGGCGCGAATAGCAATCCTCGATCCGGCGCTGACGGTCTCCCAGCCGCGCGGCGTCTCGGCATGCACCGGAATCGACGCCATCGCCCACGCAGTCGAGACGGCAGTCACGCGCAAGCGGAACCCGCTCTCCTCCCTCTACTCGCGCGAGGCGTTCCGGCTGCTCATCGGCAATTTCGAGCGCGTGCTGGCCGTACCGGACGACATCGAGGCGCGGGCGGCGATGCTGCTTGGCGCGGCCTATGCGGGAACCGCCATCGAAAACAGCATGCTGGGCGCCGCACACTCCATGGCTAACCCGCTCACGGCGAATTTTAACATAATTCACGGTCAGGCGGTCGGCATGATGCTGCCCTACATCGTAAGATACAACGCGGGGCTGCGGGAGCCGACGGACGGGTATCGGGAGTTGGCCGTAAGCGCCGGCCTGGCCGGCAGCGGCCTGGACGAGGATGAGACGGTCGGCGCACTCGTGAACGCTGTCGAATCCTGCTTGCGCGCGGCCGGCTTTCCACCAACATTGGCCGATTGCGGCGTGGAAGAGGAGGCGATTCCCGGAATGGCATCCGAGGCCGCCGCCCAGTGGACCGCGCAGTTCAACCCGCGGATGATTGCCGCCGCCGAATTCGACACGCTCTATCGCTCCGCGTTTCATGGAGATACAGCCTGATGAATCGAACTGCCTGGTCGCTCGGCGTTACTCTTGCACTAATTTACGCACGACCCGCAATGGCTGAGGATTGGAATCAGTGGCGCGGGCCGAATAGGGATGGGCGCGTTAAGGGCTTCGCCGAGCCCTCCGCGTGGCCGAAATATCTGGCAAAACGGTGGCGCGTCGAGGTTGGAATCGGACACGCTTCGCCGCTGATTGTCGGAGGGAACGCTTTCGTTTTCTCCCGACAGGGTGACGACGAAATAACCCGCTGCCTCGATCTGGGGACAGGCAAAGAGATTTGGAAGCGCGGCTATCCCGCGCCCTACGAGATGCATCCGGCGGCTAAGGGCCACGGCAAAGGGCCCAAGTCTACCCCCACGTTTTCGGACGGCAGGCTGTACACCTTCGGAATCAGCGGATTTCTCTCCTGTCTCGATGCGAAGACGGGCAAGGTTATTTGGCGGCATAATTACGAGAAGGAGTACAAGGCGACCTCCCCCGCGTTCGGCGTTTCGCTATCGCCGCTCGTAGATAATGGTCTCCTAATTGTGCATATCGGCGGCGCGAACGAAGGCGCGCTGACGGCCTACGACGCAAAGACCGGCGGGTTACGGTGGCGGTGGAAGGGCGACGGCCCGGCCTATGCCTCGCCGATGCCGGTCGTGGTGGAGGGAACCCGCCAGATTGTGACGCAGACGCAGAAGATGTGCGTCGGGTTGGACGCGGCGACTGGAAAACTCCTCTGGTCGCTCCCCTTTACCACCCCCTACGAGCAGAACATCATTACGCCCGTTTTGGTGAAGGACCTCATCGTGTTTGCCGGAATCCAGCAGGCCGCCTTCGCGGTTCGCCTCAAGAAGAGCGGCAGCGCGTGGACTGCGGACAAGATATGGGAATCGCGGGACGCCAACCTCTATATGAGCTCGCCGGTCGTGAGCGGGAACCGCATCTACGGCATGTCGATGAAGATGCGCGGGCAGCTCTTCACGCTCGATGCAGCGACGGGTAAGACGTTGTGGGCCGATCAGGGCCGTTTTGGCGACAACGCTTCCGTCTACGATACCGGGAACGCCGTGCTGGCATTAAACACGGAAGCTGAACTGCACGTATACGCCAAGAATGGCGATGCCTTGAAACAGCTTGCGAGCTATCAGGTCGCCAACAGTCCGACGTGGGCCAGCCCAGCGATTCAAGGTCGCTCGATTCTCGTGAAAGACTTGAACAGCCTAACTCTCTGGGAGATACCGAAGTAGAATGATCTTCGCGCGACTCACGGTGGCGGCCCTGTTGCTGCTGTTATTGCACGGTGTTTTGAAAAACAGTCCCCCATCCCCCAGTTTCCGACTCCGGGGAGTCAATGCCGGCATGGCCCCTCTGTCACTCCCAGGATTGGGGGATGGGGAATCAACTCCCCCAGGATTGGGGGCCGGGGGGCCGGGCGCGGCACAGGTGTTCAACCGGCAGCTTCGGACCTCCACCGGCAGACTGCCCACGAGCCTGAAACTGCGATGGAAGTATAAAACCGGCGGGCCGGTCGTCTCTTCGGCGGCGGTCGCGGGCGACCGTCTTTTCATTGGCTCCGGCGACAAGTATATATACGCCCTGAGCCTGCGGGATGGGCGCAAGCTATGGGCTTACAAGACCGGTGACACCGTGGAGGCAACGCCCCTTGTCGTCGGTAGCTCCGTCGTAGCAGGGTCGGCGGACGGCATTCTGTACTGCGTTGACGCAGCGAGCGGTGTACTGCGGTGGAAGTATAAGACTGACGACAAGATTCTTGGCGCGGCTACGGCGGTTGCGTCGCCTGGCGGCAAAGGGACCTGGATTGTCGTCGGGAGTTATGACAACAATGTTCACTGCGTCAACGCGGCGACCGGCAAGCGTGTCTGGGCCTACGAAACGGAGAACTACGTCAACGGTTCTCCTTCGGTCAGCGGCGGCAGGGTAATCTTCGGCGGCTGCGACGGCATGCTGCACGTGGTCGGCCTCAACGATGGCAAAAAGATTCGCTCGATAGAGATTGGAAACTACATCGCGGGCACGGCAGCGCTGGACGGAAACCTCGCGTACGTCGGACACTATGGCAACGAAGTGGTCTGCGCCGACGTGAATGCAGGCAAGGTGCTCTGGACCTACCGTAACCGGCAGTTCCCCTACTTCTCTTCGCCCGCTCTCACCGCTAACAGAGTTGTGCTCGGAGGCCGCGACAAGCAGGTCCACTGCATCAACCGGCAGACCGGCAAGGGCGCCTGGACCTTCCGCACGCGCGGCAAGGTGGACAGCTCGCCGGTTATCTGCGACGGCAAAGTTGTCATTGGCTCGGAGGACGGCAGGCTCTACATGCTGTCCGTCGACGGCGGCAAGGAGTTATGGTCGTATACCGTCGGAGCGCCGATTATCAGCTCGCCCATCGTCGCGAGCGGGTATTTACTGGTCGGCGCGGATGACGGATACGTGTACGCTTTTGGTCCGTAGGCAGACGCGATTTTCCCGGATATGAATGTCCGGGCTGTGAAACGAAGGCCGCCTTCGCGGCCTGGGTGACATACAGAACCGATCCTCAAGCCACGGAGGTGGCTTTTGTCTTGCAGCCGGGACATTAATGTCCTGGACTTGTAGGTTCTACTGCCCGGCGATGAATCGCATGGTCTCGTTATTTCTTCTGGAATTTTCTCCCCATTTCATCCTCCCTTTTGTAAATTAACTGTAACCGTTCGCACTGATTCCTTGTCTCTTACGTATGTTAATCTTAAATACATATAAACTAATTTAGATAAATTGAGGGCAGCAATGAAGCGTTGGCTATTTGTCCTTATTCCGGCCCTGATTCTCGGCACGCTTATTGCAGTGCGCGTGAGAGAGAAGAAAGCCGAGGCAGCGGCACAGTCCCAGGTTCGAGAGGCGAGAATGAAAGCCGTGCCTGTTGTTTCCGTCGCCACGGTGATCAACCAGGACATCGTCGAGACCTACGGGGGCGTGGGAACGGCGGAGGCCCCGTACAACATCCGTATATCTGCCAAGACTACCGGCCGCATTGAATACCTCGAGGCGCGGGAGGGCGACAAAATCAAGGCAGGCCAGGTGCTCGTTCGCCTGGATCCGACGGAAATTGAAGGCCAGGTGCAGCAGGCCCGCGCGGCGGTCGCCGAAGCGCGATCGCGGCTGGCGCAGGCTATGCTGACCCAGGGGCCGACGAACACATCGATTCAGACCAATATTCGCCAACAGGTCGCCGCCGTGGATGTCGCCAAATCCGACCTCAATCTCGTCCTCACGAACTCCGAATCGAAAAAGGCGAATCAGCACACCTTTATTACGGATGCGGAAGGACGCGTGCGCAATGCGGAAGCCGCCATTGGCAATGCTGAAGCCTCGGTTAAGAGCGCTGCGGCGAATCTGGACAACGCCAAAGCCAAGTTCAACCGCATAAACGGTCTGTATAAAGAGGGGTTTATCGCAGCGCAGGACGTGGACGATGAGCGCACGCAGGTAAGCGTCATGCAGGGCGCGCTGGATGTTGCCGGCGGGCAGGTGATCTCCGCGAAGGCGATTCGTGACTCCATGCTCGCTCAAAAAGAGGCGTCCGAGAAGCAGTACACCATCGGCGTGAATGGCGTCAAGGCTGATACAGCAGCGGCGCAGGCCCGGGTCCGGCAGTCGCAGGCGGCCCTCGATTACGCAAAATCCAATACGGCCCAAAAGCCTGCCTACGAGGAGAATATCGCGGCCCTTAGATCCTCGGTGACAGCGGCGGAGGCTTCGGTTCGGAGCGCGGAAGCGCGCCGCTCCGACACTATCCTCACAGCGCCTATCGCAGGCTCCGTGGCCGCCCGCCTGATGGACCCCGGAGCTACCGCCACCTCCGGACAGCCGATTCTTTCGCTAGTAGCGACGAACCATATTTGGATCACGTTCGGAGTTCCCGAAGAAGTAAACCGCCGGGTCGCCGTCGGCATGCCCGTGACCGTGACGTTCGATGCCCTTCCCGACCGGCAGTTTATAGCGAAGGTGGTTCAGCAGAATCCCTCCGCGGATCCAACCAACCGCCAATTCCAGGTTCGCGCTGCCATCGACAACTCGCAAAATATTTTGAATCCCGGTATGTTTGCGCGTTTTAAGCTGGTGACCGCACGGACCCCCAACGCAATCGTAGCGCCGCTCGAAGCGGTACAGAAGGGTGCGCAGGGGAACACGGTTGTCGTAGTGGACGAGAACAATAAGGCGCACCGGCGTCCGGTCACGCTCGGTCCCGCGAACGCCGACGTTGTCTCTATCACATCGGGAATCCAACCGGGCGAGAAAGTGGTCATTCTCAGCGCCGCGCCCGTCAAGGACGAAACTGCGGTTCGCATAGGCGTCGAAAAGGCCGGTGATCGGGGCGTCGCCGGCAGAACGCAGAACGGCGCGGGCGCAGGGAATTGATTCGTTCGCATATGCGGTCTGAATAAGGAGAGCATTCATGTTTACTGCTGGAAACCGATTCTGTTACGGAATGGGTCTCGCGATTACTGCGGCCGGAATCCTGGCTGCGCTGACCGGCAGTTCGCCGAAGCAGGGCAGGAATGCCTCGGTCGTTCTGCAGCAGCTGCCGGACGGAGGCATTCAGCCACAGGCGTCCGTTGACTCGAAGGGAGTCGTACACGTCGTCTTCTTCAAGGGCAAGCCGGAGGCCGGCGACCTCTACTACTACCGATACCCGGCAAGCGCGGGGCCGTCTTCCGCATCGCGTCCTGTACGCGTCAACAGTCAGCCGGGCACGGCGATGGCAACCGGCACTATCCGAACCGAGCAGATCGCCATCGGACAGGGCGACCGCGTGCATGTGGTCTGGAATGGGATCTCGGCGAAGAACAGTAAGGACGGCCCCGGGATGTATATGGCCTACACGCGTGTGAACGACTCTGGAACCGCCTTTGAACCCCAGCAGAATCTCTGCAAGTGGACCGGCAATTTGGACGGCGGCGGATCGGTGGCGGCGGATACGGAGGGCAGTGTATACGCGGTATGGCACACGGGAGCCCCGGACAACCAGAAGGGAGAGGCCGGTCGCGGCGTTTTCCTTGCCGCGTCGCGCGACAATGGCGCGACCTTCGGACGCGAAAGGCCCATCAATCCGGATCCAACAGGAGCGTGCGCCTGCTGCAGCATGAGGGCATTCGTGGACGGCAGGGGTTTACTACGCATTCTTTATCGTGCCGCAATGCAGGAAGGCACGCAGCGGGACACGATGCTCCTGACCTCGATCGATAAGGGCAAGACCTTCTCCCTGCGCAGCCTTGACCCGTGGACCCTCAACGCCTGCCCCATGAGCAGCATGTCCCTGGCAGAAGGCGAAGGGAGTATTCTCGCCGCGTGGGAGACCCGCGAGCGGGTTTTTTGGGCGCCTCTCTCCTCAGATGGACGCCCGATTCGCGGCGCGACTGTTGCTCCTGAAGCGAGCAAGAGCAAACACCCGATCATCGTCTCCAATGGCAAGGGACAGGTGTTGTTCGCATGGACAGAGGGTACGGGCTGGCAGCGCGGCGGATCGTTCAGTTGGCAGGTATACGATTCATCGGGGCGTAATGTGGGGGAACGCGGGCATGCTGATGGTATTCCGGTCTGGAGCCTGTTAAGCGCGTACGCCCGACCGGACGGAACTTTCGTCATACTTCATTGACGCAGCGCGCGTACGGCGAATGCCGCCGCCGGCCTTACGGCAAATTCCATCGCCGCGCGTAGGGCGCAACCTCCGCCACAACCCGTAGCGCCGTGTTCCTGACGTGCGCCGCCGTGTTCTTGACCTGTATTCGCCACGGATTTTTTTAAGGCAGCATTTTTCAAAGGCTTTCATCATGAATTTCGCGCGCTTCTCAGTTACCCGTCCTGTCGCGGTGACCATGCGTATCGCAGCGCTGGTATTGCTGGGCGCGATCTGTCTCACCAAGCTCCCAATCGACCTTCTGCCGAAGGTCTCCTTCCCGACGGTCGCCGTGGTGACGCAGTGGCCCAACGTCGCGCCGGAGGAGGTGGAGGCGCAGGTTACGCGGCCCATCGAGCAGGCGGTCTCGTCGGTGTCGAATCTTTATCAGGTCAGCTCACAGACGGACGACGGCGTGTCGACAGTGCGCGTGCAGTTCAACTGGGGAACCGACATCGGGCAGGCGGCCGTGGAAGTGTTGCAACTGGTGGGACGCGCAAAGCAGAATTTCCCCATCGATCCGACCCTGCAAGAGCCGACCGTCTACCGGTACGACCCCTCTCAGCTTCCGATTCTCATCTATGGCGTGTCCGGCGGCAAGGACCCGGTTCAGCTTCGCTCGCTGCTCAAGAACGAGGTTACGCCGATTATCGAATCGGCGAACGGCGTCGCGGCGGCGGTGGTCACGGGGGGCCAGGAGCGGGCCATTGTCGTCGACGTGGACCCGGAGAAGCTCCGCGCGCACCATCTGTCTTTGGACACCATCAACAAGCGCATTGTCCAGGAAAACCAGAATCTGCCGGCGGGCATCGCCAGGCAAGGGAACACAGAGTACACGATTCGCAGCCTGGGCTGGTTCAAAACGCCCGCCGAGATTGCCGCCATCCCCGTGGGCGCGACGAACGGGCAAGTCGTAAAGCTGGGGGACGTCGCGCAGGTCCGAGATGAGCACCAGGAGACCCGCCTGTTCACGCGGCTCAACGGCGCTCCGGCAGTCGGCGTTATCATCACCAAGCAGAGCGCCGCCAACACGGTCGAGACCGCCGCCTCCGTAAAAGAGAAGATCAAGCGCATCAACGCCCTCTACCCGGACCTGAAGTTCGGCCTCGCCTACGATCAGGCCCAGTTTATCGCAGGGTCCATTAATGACGTCAAAAACAGCGCCATCATCGGCGGCCTGCTTGCGGTTCTCGTGCTTCTCTTCTTCCTTCGCAACTTCCGCAGCACGCTCGTTGTGGCGCTCTCGATTCCTATCTCCATCATCTCCACGTTCGCGCTGCTCTACATGTGCGGATTCACGATCAATACCATGTCACTGGGCGGCCTGGCGCTGGCTACCGGCCTTATCGTGGATGATGCCGTCGTCGTTCTGGAGAACATTTTTAGGCATATTGAGCGCGACAACAAGCGTCCGGCGGAGGCCGCGGTCAGCGGGACCATGGAGATAGCCTCGGCCGTCGTCGCCTCGACCATCACGATTATGGTCGTCTTCCTGCCTCTGCTTCTCATCAAGGGGCAGGCCGGGCAGATGTACACGCAATTCGCGCTGGTCGTCATCTTCTCCATGGGTGTCTCACTCCTGGACGCCACTACCGTCGTGCCGATGCTCGCTTCGCGTCTTATCCAGGGAGACGCGCATCACGAGAACATAGAGGACGGGCACAAGCGCAACCTCATCGAGCGGCTTTTCCACAGGTTCGGACAGTGGTTCGACGCGCTGGACAACGCGTATCGGAACGGCCTTAAATGGACTCTGGCCCATCGGTACTGGATTCTGGCGGGGGCCGGGGCGGTAACGGCAGCCAGCATGCTCCTCTGGCCGATGATCGGCTCCGAGCTTATGCCCCAGACAGACAGCGGGGACATCAGCATAAATGTAAAGATGCCTATTGGAACGGCCCTTGCGAAGACCGACGAAACAATGAAGCTGATTCAAGCCGAGCTCGTCAACGATCCGAACGTTGCGACCGTCTTCGCGGCTTCCGGGACGACCCTTAATCTTCGCGGTTCGACCACAGCCCTGGCTCCCTACCAGGGATCGTTTACGGTGAAGCTGAAGGAGGACCGCAAAGTCGGCACGCAGGACTTCATCAAGGGTCTGCAAAAGAAGTTCTCCGGCCTGGCCGGCGCGCGCGTGCTGCCACGGTCCCAGGATATCGTAACGTTCGTGCTTACCGGCGGGCCGCAAAACGTGGAGGTCGACATCTTCGGTAAAGACCTGACGGAGCTGTCCAACCTCTCGAAGGAGGTTATGAAGCGCGTTCGGGGAGTGCCTGGGCTTGAGAATATCGACGTAAACTGGCAGGAGGCCACCCCTGAGCTGCAATGGAACGTGGACCGTGACAAGGCGCTCCAGCTCGGCCTGTCCTTCTCAGACATTGCGAATACCATAAATACGGCGACGAACGGAACGATTGCGAGCTACTACCAGGAAGCCGGATTCTCCTATCCGATTGTCGTTCAGCTTCCTGAGAACAAGCGCAAAGCGGTTGCCGATCTGTTGAATCTTCCGCTCGTGCCAACGATGGCCGGAGTTGCGAAGCAGGACTTGCAGCTTCGTCAGGTCGCCACGCCGGTCTATGCCCTGGGACCCAGCGAGATTACCCGGCTGGATCGCCAACGCTACATAGCCGTTCTCGGAGTGCCGCTTGGCCGCTCCGAAGGCGAGATTCAGGGCGATATTCATAAGGCCCTGTCCGACATGAAGTTTCCCACGGGCTACTACTGGGACTGGGGATCGAATCAGAAGCGGCGATCCGAAGAGTATGCTGGCATGGGCCTGGCGGTAATCCTCGCCATCTGCCTGATCTACATGCTGCTGGCGTCGCAGTTCGAATCGTTCATCCACCCGCTTACGGTGCTCGTCTCGGTTCCGCTCTCCGCCATCGGGGTCGTACTCGCGCTGTTCCTGTCCGGGCGCGCGTTCGGCCTGACAGCCTTCATCGGGCTCCTCATGCTCGTGGGAATTGTCGTTAAGAACGGCATCCTGTTGGTAGACTATACGAATGCCCTGCGAGGCCGCGGCTACGCCCGTGATCTGGCGGTTCTGACGGCGGGCCCCACGCGGCTTCGGCCCATTTTAATGACGACCTGCGCTGCAGTGCTCGGAATGCTCCCGCTGGCGATCGGCATGGGGAGAGGTTCTGAGACGCAGGCGCCTATGGCGACAGCCGTGATTGGCGGCCTGATAACATCGACGATATTGACGCTGTTCGTGGTCCCGACCGTATACACGCTGTTCGACGATCTGGCGCGCTTTTTCCGCAAGGACAAACTCGATCTTGCGCGGCCGGAGTTGCTGGAGCCAAGCGTGGAGGCTATAGAGCGCAAGCCAGGCATGGCCGATGAAGGCGCTGCGTTGCGCCCTACGGAGCCGATAGATTGAGCATGAAACTGAGGCATGCGGAGCGTCATGGTTAAATTGCGCGCGGCTCCGGAGAGGACTGCTTTGACGGACGATAACCTTGATTATCTTGATAAACTTCAAGAGCAGGCCGCGCACCTCGAATCCATGCTGCCGGTACTGATGGCGCGGCTGTTCCGGCTGGATCCGGAGCACCCGCTCGCCGAGATTCCGCTGGCTCAGCTAAGAATCTGTGTCTTTCTCGAGGCGGGGCCGCGATCTATGTCGGCAATCAGCGAGGAGTTCAAGACCTCGGTGAGCGCCGTCACGCAGATGGCGGATCGGCTGGAGCGCGGAGGATTCGTGGAGCGAATCGTCGGCTGTGACGACCGGCGTCAGAAGATGCTGAGCCTCACGGAATACGGCGCCTGCGTAATGAAGTCGCGGCGCGAGATGCGGGTAGGACGCGTACACGAGACGCTGCTGCGGCTTCCGCCGGAGACGCGCGAAACGCTCATTGTCGCCATAGAAGCGTTCCGCGAGGCTGCCCGTGAATCCAGCGGCGTTCCGAATGAGAGGGGCTTCGTGGTTCCACAGCCATAATCGCGTATTTGTCGTATTGAGCGTGTTGCCGTACTGGACCTCTCGAACAAGCTGGCGAGCGAGTGAATGAATTCACTCGCTGGAGGGCCTGCGGCCAGTCGTCCTGCCGGACGAAGGACACTTATGCAATAGGTCTACTGAAAATAAGACGGTGAGGATCGTGCATGTCATATCGCAGTTCTTTTCTGCTGTCGACCCTGGTATCCGTCTGCTGCCTTCCCGCCTTTTCGCAGCAGACTCCTCCGGTACAGCCCAAGATTCAGGAGACGCCGCTTCCACCCCCGGTGGAGCTTCCGATTCCGCCCGAGCCGTTGACCGGCGGCCCGACCGCGCCATTGAGTGCGGACGAGGCGGCGCGAATCGCTCTGCGCAGACAGCCTGACATTCTTACGGCCCGCGCCGGAATCGACGCGGCAGCGGGCCGCATGGAGCAGGCGCGCAGCGGCTTGCAGCCCACTCTCAGCGTCACCGCGGACTACACTTACACGGCTGGAAAGGCTTCGGGAGGAAGCGGGAGCTTTAACAATGGCGGCGGTACGGGTGGGACCGGAGGTACGGGCATCAACAGCTTCGGCGGGTCCAGCAATAGCAACAGCCTCTTCGGCTCAGTAAATGTGCGGCAGCTTCTCTTCGACTTCGAGCGAACGCGCAACCTCGTCCGACAGACCCAGGCGCTGGAGCGCGCCGCCACCGCGAATTTGACACGGGTGCAGTCCGACCTTGTTCTCCAGGTCAAGCAGGCTTTCTATACGTACGTGCAGGACACGCGCCTCGTGACTGTGAACGAAGCGAACGCGCGCAACCAGCAGGCGCAGCTCGCGCTCGCCCAGGCGCGCCTGAACTCCGGGCTCGGTCTTCCGTCGGACGTGGTACGCGCTCAAACCGGCGTCGCCGAGGCGATTCAAAACCTGGATGTGGCCCACAACAACGCTTCCATCGCCCGCGTAAACCTGAACCGACTCATGGGCATCGACGCGCGCACGCCGATACAGGTTACCGAGGGAGGGGAGCCGCCCGTAACGATAGACGATGTCAACGCGCTCATTCAGGCGGCGCTGCGGCGGCGGCCCGAAGTCGTGCAGGCGCAGGCCAATCTTCAGGCCGCCCAGTTCGGCGTCAGCGTTGCGAAAACGACCAATGCGCCCGTAATTTCCGCGAACCTGGGGGCATTTACGCGCGGGGTCGATTTTCCGCCGCGAAACGATTCGGTGTTCATCGGCGCAGGGGTAACCTGGAACCCTTTTGATGGCGGCCTGGCAGCCGGAAGGGTTCGCGAGGCGCGCGCCAGCGTGGACGTCGCTCGGGCCGATCTCGACCGGCAGCGCCAAAATGTCACCTCGGATATAGCGCAGGCGTTTCTCAATCTCCGCTCCGCCGAGCAGCGTGTAACCACGGCTACGGCGGAGGCCGCCAACGCGGAAGAGAGCGTTCGCCTGGCGCAGGGCCGCTACCGCGCGGGCATCGGGACATTCCTGGAGGTAACGGACGCGCAGACTACCCTGCTCACGGCAAACACCAACCTGGTGAACGCGCGTTCCGCAGTCGATCAGGCGCGCGCGGCGCTGTCTCGCGCCATAGGGGCGGTGCCGCGATAGAGAGAAGGAGCAAGCCCGCCTTCCCGATTTTGGTCGCTACTTCTATTGCAGCTTCCGCTCCGTGACCCACAGCCGAATGCGTGCCCGGAGCGTATCCGGCTCCGCTCCGGCGCTGGCCACCGCTGAGCCGAGCGTGTCGTGAAGACCTGATAGGTCGCCGGACAGTTGATGGCTGGCGATGGTGAACCGGAAGTTCAGCCCGCGCACTCCCGCGGCAGGATTTATGTCCGCCTGATCATCCGAAAAGCCTATCCCGTCCTCGTCCCACAACTCGTAGCGAATGTCGATTCCCTGCGTTGTTGTGGGCACGAACTTGATAGTAGTCCAGTACGGCAGGAAATCGCCCTTATCGACCTGCATCGCTTCGAGGAACGTCTCGCCGCCCAGCGATATTTGGGCATAGAAGTCGGGAGTGCCGAACGGCGGGTCGAATTTTGAATCGAAAACGCCGGTGCTCAGATCCGTAAAGCTCACCGTGCTGATGATGACGGCCCGGCGGTCGTTTGTGATGATCTTCGGCACCGCCGGAACAGGTGTGGCGGGCGGCGTGGCCCCGGTCAGATTGCCGCTCAGGTCCAGATACCACTGTTTCACGCGGAACTGCTGAACGAAGATGGAGTCTGCCGCCGTGGTCCAGGTGGCGAAGAACGGAACGAAATCCGCCGCGCTGCCGCTGCCGTTGCCCTTCCAGTGCCCGTCCGCGCCGCCCAGCCCCAGGTCCGTGATCCATTCGGAAATCCGGTAGGCCGCTGTCAGGTCCACACTGAGGTCTGTCTGTTGCGCGGGAGTGAGTGTGATGTTTCGCGCGAGAGTCCAGAAGTCCGGATCGACCTCCGCCGCCCACCTCTTGCAGGCGTTGAGCCATTCTTTCGAGGCGGCGTAGGCAAATACGTAGGCGTCCTGCCACCGGGGCCGAACATACGAATCGTGATTCATGCCCTGGAAGTAGTCGCCGTGATCGGTCGCCGGAGCGATGGGATCGTTGTTCGGATAGTTTCCTGTACGGATACCCAGGCCCGCGGAATTCGAGTTGAACCAAGTCTCCGTGCGAAACGGAGCGTTATCAGCCCGCGGGTGCGTCTCGACCCAGTTGGAGTGAGTATAAAAGTCCTGAACAGCGTGGAAGGACATCCCAATGACGGTGAGAAGGCGAAGGCGGTCTTTGGCGAGCACAGACGCACGCACCGCTATCCGCGTGTTCACGGTGAGCCGCCCCCAATAGTTCGTCACCTCCGCTTCGGTGAGCAGCTTGTCGAAGTGCATCCGTTCCACGAACGGCTTGATCTGTCCGGTCAGGTCCGCACTGCTATAGAAGTCGACCAGCCAGTTCTCCATCTGAGCGACGCCAATGGCGGTGGCGTTAAAGCCCAACTCCTGCATGGCGATTCGGGTCAGGTCTACGTGGTGGCCTGTGTCGAACGCCCGCGCGGGTCCGGAAGACGCCGCCATTCCGAGCGCAACAAAGGCACATGGAAGTAAACGAATTGCATGTCGGGCAGATGCGCGCATAATACTGCTCCTTTGCGTGCGAATCTAGACATCGAGATGAGCCATCGAGACGAGATATTGTCAGGGGGCGACGCGTCACGGCGATGTGCGAACGGTGCGTTTCCGACGAGAGAATCGTGCGGCGGCCACGGCCCCGATCCCTGTCAGTAGGAGAGTGGCAGCCGCCGGTTCGGGGACAACCTCCACCCGCACAATCGACTGCCGATCCGACACCGTCTCGAATATTCCGGATGCGCCATAGGTGTCGTACATGGTCACGCTGAAGACCACTCCAGCCAGACCAAAGTATCCGCCTGGCGTAGGGTCGTCTATGAGCAGGTCCGTGTCCGCCGCGAACCGAAACGAATCACCTGTTCCGAACGAGCCGGGGGCAAAATTGGCAGTGAGCAGCGTCGGGTGCACACCGGTGAATGCGAACGAAATGTCGCTCGCTCCCAGACCAGTGAGCGCAGGGAGGTCGAGCACGGGCGCGAAGGCGTCCCCAAAAGACAAATCTCCGTCAAAATCGAAATAGGCGTCCGGGTAGATCGAAACATCCCAGGAGACCGATTGAATAAACGAGCCGGCGTTTCCGGCGATGAACTGGACTCCGTAGAAACTGGGGTCGGTAAAGGCGTCGTCACCAGTTGTATCCGCCGTAATAATGTTTTGGGCGGAAGCGGAAAATGCGAAAAAGGCGCTAAGCAAAAGGGCGGTAATAGCGGACAGGGTTCGCAGTCGCATATGTTTATTCTCCTATGAAGTATTCTTATTCCTTCCTGATGCATATTTCGTGCCAATCGTATATCGGCAAGAATCTAGCCATCAAAAACAGTATGATCATCATAAGAACCCGGTCTTATAATGTTCATAATGTTCATATTGTCTAACCTTCGGAACCTGCTTTTAAGGCTTCGCGGATTCCGTCGTACTCACTTCGCGGCGCGGGAACATTTCGCCGCGCTGTGCGACATCGTAGGCGCATAGGGCCATGACGCCGGCCCCCTGAATCAGGTCTTCGGGGAGCGCCTTGTCGAACGTGTCGGACTGCGAGTGGTGCATCCAGCCGTAATCTGCCGAGTCCTGCATGAACCAGAACGCCGGGACGCCTTTCGGATAGAAAGAGGCATGGTCCGTGCCGCCCATTAGATTCGTGCTGTAGTTTGTTATGCCCAACTCCTTCAGTGTGGGGATCTCCTCCTCGAGGACCGCCTGCGCCTGCTTGTTGCCGTGCAGCCCGATGCCAGTCACCTTGCCCGTACCGGTGTCGTGTACGAACACGGCGGAGATCTTGCCCATCTCGTCTTTATGCGCCTCCACGTATGCCTTGGAGCCGTATAATCCCTGCTCCTCGCCGGAGAAGAGGATGAAGCGAATGGTCCGCTTCGGCTTGAGCCCCGTCACCTTGATGAGGCGCGCCGCTTCGAGCACCGTCATCGATCCGGTGCCGTTATCGGTGGTGCCGCTTCCGAGGTCCCATGAATCAAGGTGTGCGCCGCAAATCACGACCTCGTCCGGCTTCTCGCTGCCGCGAATCTCCCCGACCGTGTTATAGACCTCTATCGGACCCTTGATGAACCGGTTCTTTATCTCGACCTGCATGGTGACCGGGATGTTTCGCTGAGTCAGCCTATAGAGCATGGCATAGTGCTCGTTGGAGAGCACCATGCGCGGCAGGCCATGCATCGTCTCCTCCGGCTTCGCCCCCCAAGCGCCGGACATATTCAGCAGCATTTGTGGCTTACCCGCATCGACCAGCGTCACCGCGACTCCCTCTTTCTTCAGGAAGGCTGTACGCTTGCTAACCTGCTGCCGTTGCTGCAACCATTCTGCAGCTGAATCGCGTGAATCGATATCGGCTTCGAGCGTTCCCATGAGACCGCGGCGCGAGCGCTCCTGCGGCGTTACGCGTGAAGGATGATGGCCTGGCTTACTCGGCGGCGAGAACAGCACGATTGCGTTTTTTAGCTTGCCTTCGTACTTCTTGTAGTCCTCATCGGTAACAGGATTGAAAAGAACCACCATACCCGTGACCCTGCCCTTCGTGCCGGGCGACCATGCCCAGGAAGCGGCCATGAGGGGCATGCCGTTGGGCTCCAGGATTCGGGCTTCGCAACTGCCGCGCTCCCAGCCGAGCGGAATGGTCCACTTTTCGAGATGCACGTTCTCCAGACCGTATTCGCGCATCTTATCGGCCGTCCAGTCATTGGCCTTCTTGAGACGCGCGGAGCCGGTAAGACGCGGTCCGATGACGTCGCTCAGATACTCCAGGTTGTTCATTATCTCGGAGTTCTGCTTTTCATAATCGATCAGTTTCTGATTCGCTTCCTGAATATTGGGCGATTGAGCTGTCAATCCAACGGAAAGCGTAAGCATGAACATGAATGCAAGAAGGCGATGGGCTTTGATGGACATGATAACTCCTAAGTATGGTAAGGATAGGCGCGATGATAACGAAATGACAACAGATAGACAACTGGGAGGGGACGAAAAAGAGGGCAGCGGCTCCGCGCGGGTTACGCCATCGGAATGGACGGCTCAGGCGCGCTGCGGTAACGGTGACTCAGATCGGGCGCGCCATTCGTGCACAAGCCTGCTGTAGAAAAGGAAGTCCCACCATTCGCCCTTCACCATCTCTGCCTCGCGAAGACGGCCCTCGTACAGCATGCCGGCCTTTTCCATGACCCACGCGGATGGACGGTTGGCCGGATGGCATCTGGCAAAGACGCGGTGCAGCTTCAAATCTTCGAATCCGAATTCCATCAGCCGCATAACCGCCTCAGGCATAAGGCCCTGCCTGTGAAACTTGGGATTGAGCACATAGCCCAATTCGCCGACCATCCGCTGAGGTCCTCTAAGATAGATGCCGCATCCACCTATTATGTGTCCGTTTACGTGTCCGTCCTCGCGGAGGGTGATGGCGAAATCGTACTTCGTTCGAGGCTCCTCGGCAGCCCCTTTATGCACCGTGCGGAGAAACTCCCGCGTATCCTCCACATTATTCGGCCCCCACAGCATATACCTCGCGACATCCGGGTCGGAGCCGTAGGCGTGTACCCCGTCAAAGTCTGAATCGGCGTACGGTCGCAGAATAAGGCGGTTTGTAGACAGGGCGCTCATATTTCTATATTTGTCTTTGACTTGAGTTTGCGATATGCCGCCAATGCTTTTCGAAATCGGACTACTCCGGGACGGTTCATTCGAAGAGTCTCAATGGCCGCTCTCCCGATAGCGGTCAATCCGACAATTCGCGAGCTATCATCGGACCAGCAAAAATGTTCGTTCCACGACTGCGTTCGTGGATGGAACAGAGGAACGATGTCTCCGGTAACCGGATCCTCGCTAACTTCGCGGGCCTGTTTGTAACAGTTGCATCCCTGACAGCTCATAGCCAGATTCGCCAGTTCCGTTACGCCCCCACGCGCTGTTGGCTTGACATGGTCAACACAGAACAGGTCTGTTGAATAGTCCATATCAGCTCGGCAGTATTCGCACAGCCCCTCCGCGCGGGCATACACTTTTCCCCTGACCGTCCGGGAAACGTGCGGACGGGATCGCTCAGGCAATTTGCAAGCCGCGCAAACCGAGGTGGTCCATTAGTTGATCCAGCGGCTTGCCCCACAGTTCAGCCAGATCGATCAAATTCTCCAAGCGCTCGGCATCAGACACTTCCGCTTCATCCACCTTGCGAAATAGCTCGATCTGCTCTTCAGAAGTCAGACTTCCTTGCTTCTGCTGTGCTATCAAGTCACGGTAACGGGAGTTGAATCCCTCTGGGCGCGGCTCGTTGATTCGTTCCAATAACCGGGTTTCACGTTTTGTCAGCCGCAGCGACGACGCATGGGAATCATCGATCACGCTTACTCGTAAACGACGACCCCGCAGTTCCGGCGCGCGTTTCAATATCTCTTCCCACGTGCCTTCAATCTCAAGGTCGGGTGTCATTGCCATGCCTCCTGTTCTCATCGTACCAAAACTTAGAACTCTGCCGAGCCGGGCGTTCGGGGAAACGGGATGACGTCGCGAATGTTCTTCATTCCGGTGATATACATCAGCATTCGCTCCAGGCCGAGGCCGAATCCTGCATGGGGCGCGCTGCCGAATTTGCGCAGCTCCACATACCACCAGTAGGCAGCCTCGCTAAGCTCCTGCCCGCGAATCTTCTCCACCAGAACATCGTATCGCTCCTCGCGCTGGCTGCCGCCTATGATCTCCCCAATTCGCGGCGCGAGCACGTCCATGGCGCGGACTGTTTTACCGTCGTCGTTGGAGCGCATGTAGAACGCCTTGATCTCCTTCGGATAGTCGGTGACGATCACGGGCTTCTTGAAGGTCTCTTCGGTCAGGAAGCGTTCATGCTCCGATTGAAGGTCGGCGCCCCAATGCACGGGAAATTCCCACTGGCGGTCCGCCTTCTCTAAAATGCGAATCGCGTCCGTGTAGGTGACATGCTCGAAGCTGGAGCCAGCAACCAGCTCAAGAGTTTCGATCACCGTATTGTCGATTCGCTTGTTAAAGAACTCGAGGTCGGGTCCGCACGTGTTCAGAACGTGCGTGATAATCGACTTCAGGAACTCTTCCGCGAGGGTCCTGTTGCCCTCGAGGTCGCAGAACGCCATCTCCGGCTCGATCATCCAGAACTCGGCCAAGTGGCGCTGCGTGTTAGAGTTTTCGGCGCGAAACGTGGGTCCAAAGGTATAGACGTTGCTGAAGCTCAGCGCAAATATCTCCGCTTCCAACTGGCCGCTCACGGTGAGGAAGGCGGGCTTCTCAAAAAAGTCCTCTTCCCATTTTGGATTTTGGATTTTGGATTTTGGATTTTCGCCGCCGGCTATCGGATCGAGGGTGGTAACGCGGAACATCGCGCCCGCGCCTTCCGCGTCGGAGGCCGTGATGATGGGCGTATTCACGTAGAGGAACCCGCGTTCCTGAAAAAACTTATGTATTGCGTAGGAGAGGACGTTTCGAACGCGAAAAACGGCCCCGAAGGTGTTGGAGCGAGTGCGGAGATGCGCAATCTCCCGCAGGAACTCCATGGTGTGACCCTTCTTTTGAAGAGGATAGATGGTCGAATCGGCGGGCCCCAGCACCACGATCCTGAACGCCTTGAGCTCGACGGCCTGACCCGCCGCCGGGCTTTCAACGAGGGTTCCGCTGACCTCCAGACATGCGCCGGTGGTCACATGCTTGAGCGTGTCTTCCGGAATCGCGCCGTCGTCGATTACGACCTGTAGATCGGTGAAAATGCTGCCATCGTTGATCTGCGCGAAGTGCACGTCCTTGCTGTCTCGGCGAGTCTTGACCCATCCACGCGCGGTCACTTCGCTTCCCCCCGCCAGGTTCAGTATGTCTCTTATGTATTCGCCAGGTTTGATCATTTCGCTTGCAGCCTCTCCGTTGCGATGTATATGTACGATGTATATTTGATGTATCCGCTCAGGGGTCTATTTGCATAAGTTTACACTATCTCGACCCAATAGAGGAATTGGTTTCGCGGCGTGGAAAGTATCAAAAAGATTACCGGGATGAAAGCCTGAAACGGGAGGGTGCAGATGATTCTCAGAGCATTTTTTGTCAGTTTGGCTGCGACGGGCGTCGTGGCCGCGATTAGCTCCGGAGCGGCGGCCCTTCGCAACGCGGGCACGGCTAACGGCTGGCTGAAGGTGAACGGCAAGGAGATTCCACTCAAGTACGCCTATGGAGTCGCGGATGCACCCGAATTTGCCATGCCGGCCCTGGGGATGGACGGCTTCGATCTGCTTGTGACGGACAAGCCCCTGAGCGAAGCGGACCTGGAATGCCGCACTCTGGTCATGCTGCGTGTCAAGAAAGGCGATCTTCACGGAATCATTCTGGCGTTCAATCCGGCGAACAAGGGGCCGCACAACGGGAATCTGCTGTACGGCAAACAGTCTCCGTTCTTCAGCATATTGCCGGAGAGCGAGGAGCACCGGTTCGAGCCGGGCTCGCTGTCCCGCGAAGGCATCAAAGGAAAGGTCCTGATGCCGAAAGAGCAGGATGTAACCCTGCCCGGCGCGGATCCCTTGAAGTTTCAATACGAAGCGGCTGTAGAAGCTTCCGTGCGCCGCCCGGGCCCGGTGACCGCAACGCTGACGGGGAAAGCGGCCCAGGAGAGTCCGCAGGCCAGGGCGCTGGTTGCTTTCTGCAAGGCCGGGCGCGATGGCAGCATGACGGGCTTGCAGGCGGCAGGTGTTAAGGAACAGGTAGCGGCTTTGCAGAGCGCCGACGGCAAGGATCTGCTAAACGCGGTTCGCCAAAGCTTGCCGGATCCGGCTAAGCTCAAGGTGACGAAGGTAATGATTCGGGGCAATATGGCTGTTCTTCAGGGAAGCGCGCCGGAGCCGGTTGGGCAGCTCACGATGAAATGTCTAAGAGAGGGAAGCGCGTGGAAGATCAGTCTGAATTAACCGGGGCGCGACGGCAGTCGTTATTAAAGGGCGGCGCGGACAGGATGATCTGATGGAACGAGAAAAGCCGGATGAGACGGACGCCGGAATTGCGGACATGCTGCTTGGCGAGCCGAATCTTCGGGACCTCGCGAATCCGAAAAAGCGCAGGCACGTCGCCAAAATTGCCCGGATGATGGGCATCGAGATACGACGTGAACAGCTTATCCGCATTGGAATTGCGGCGGCAATTTTTCTGGTCGTGCTCGCCGTGGGGTTGTGGGCGATAGCTAAAGTGCTCGGCCTGCTCTTCTGGGTTCTGATTATGGCGGGAATTGTTGTGGTCGCGGTTAACGCAACAGGCGTGATGCGCCGAAAACCCCAGGCGGAGCAGGTGTCTCAACGAGGGCGGAAAGCGGACACGATTCGAGACCGAAAGGCAGACAGGCAGGCAGATCGGGCGCTGGAAGAGCTGGAGCGAAGAATAGGCCGAAAGCCGTAACGTATGTATGCGCACCTATGTACGCATCTCTAATCCGCATCAGACGCGGCCACTGCAGCCAGCCGCATTCTCTTAAATTGCAAACAATTCCGTCTGAAATGGCCGGAATCACACGATAAACGGGTACAGTGCCGTTGGCGTTCGGCGTGGTTAGTATGCCACCGACACCGACGTCGTGGTGCGCGGCGAACCTGCGGCGCGACCATAAGAGTACGGGAGAATTCAATGAGCGCCAGACAGAAGCACAAGCATAAACCGCGACACCGAACGCATGCAATTAAGCCCGCGAGCCTGCCACATACGAGTCTGGCTAAAACGCGCCCCGAATCCGCGCCGGAGAAAGCCGCTCCCGCGCGCCAGACAGCAGAAAAGGAGACCGCCGCAGCCAAATAAAGGCCGCGCGTTCAAATTAGAAGCGACGAACATTGGCCCCCGATCATACGACCGGAGGCCAATGTTCGTATGCCGAGCCCACCCGATTTCGCAGGTAATGCCTAAACCCGGTTTGGGGCCGCCTATTTCTTCTTGGTGGGCGGCGGCGCGCCTCCACCCATGGACACAGACTTGCCGTCGATCATCGGGTTCTGCTTGACCGATTCGGTGGACTTGAACATCCAGCCCTTATTGGTCTTTACCAGCATGTCTTTGGTGACACCCGCATCGCTCATCTTGTGAGTCTTGCCGTCCTGCCCGGTAATGGTCCCTTTGAACGTATAGTCGGCCAGTACGACCGCGTTGCCGCCCTTGATGTCAATCTTGGTCGGCTTCATGGTGACGGAGTCCAGAGACTTCGTCATCTTGAACTGCGTCTCCATCACCTGGGCCGTCTGCGCGGCGTTCATGGTATGGCCGGCCTCTGTGGATGTGAAGTCAGGAGTGCCGAGCGCCATGATGGCCTTGACGTCTTTTGCCTTCATCGCCTTGATGATCTTGCCGTACAGAGCGTTGATGTCCGACTTGTCGTCAGCCCGTACGGGGGCGGTCCCAAAGAGGGCGATTCCCGCCGCGGCGAGTATCAGGGACATTCGGATTGGGATTGCGCGCATGAGTGTTGTCCTTTAATAACTCTAACGGATATTGATTCGCTTGCCCGGTTTGACGGGCGTACATTCGTTAATCGGCAATTACACTCCTCTATTATCCACAAAAATGATCTACGATAGTGTAGGAGCTGGAAAAACTGCAACCAGTCACGATTTGAAAGGAATGATGAACAATGGCAATCAAGCGAACGGGCAGCGCCATCTGGAACGGCGGACTGAAAGACGGCAAGGGAACGGTCTCTACGCAAAGCGGAGCGCTTAAGGGCACGCAGTACAGCTTTGGAACGCGGTTCGAAGACGGGGAGGGCACGAATCCGGAGGAGCTGATCGCGGCGGCACATGCCGGCTGCTTCAGCATGGCGTTGAGCGGGCAGCTTGGTAACGCGGGTCTCACGGCCGACAGCATCAATACCACCGCTGCCGTGTCGCTGGAAAAGGCGGACGGTGGATTCGGCATTACCCGCATCCACCTCGAAGTGACGGCGAAGATTCCCGGGGCGGACCCCGCGGCCTTTGAGACAGCGGCGCAAGGAGCGAAGGCCGGGTGCCCTATCTCTAAGCTTTTCAACGCAGAGATTACGATGAACGCGCGCTTGGAATCATGACGATCAGCTATTCGGTCGGAGAGCACAGCTGGTTTAGGCTAGCCCAGCCGTTCCGTATGTGCCTTTTCGGTTTATGGCAGGCCTTGCCCGGCAGCGCGATCGCCGGAGCAAGGCTGCCTGCACTCAGGAATCGGTTGTGCTCTACAGGAAGCCAAATGAATCTACCACAATACTCGTTAAGGCTATCTCCTTAGACAACGACTTACCAAAGAGAGTGACATGGATATTCAGGACGTCCAGCGCAGTTGGGACGAATTCGGAAAGTCGGATCCCCTGTGGGCGGTGCTCACGTATCCGGACAAGATGGGTAATCGATGGGAACCCGAGGAGTTCTTCGCCACCGGCGTGCAGGACATCGATGCAGTATTACATTCGCTGGACGATCTCGGCGTACGGCTGAATAAGGAGCGCGCGCTAGATTTCGGCTGCGCGGTGGGAAGGCTGACCCAGGCCCTGGCCGCGCATTTCGATCATGTGATAGGAGTAGACATTGCGCCTTCGATGCTGGACCTCGCCCGCAAGTTCAACCGGCACGGCGACAGGTGCGAATATCGGCTTAACAACACGGACGACCTTCAGCAGTTCCCCGACGCCTGCTTCACCTTCATCTTGACTCTCATCACCCTCCAGCACGTGGAACCCCGCTATTCGAAGCGCTATCTTGCGGAGTTTTTGCGGGCGCTGAAGCCGGATGGCATCCTCGTTTTCCAGCTTCCCAGCCATTTAACGAATGAGTTCCGACTGCGATCTCTCGGCAAAAAGGTCGTGCCGTCCAGCCTGCTTTACAACTACCGCAAAGCCCGATACGGCGCTCAACACGCGGACAACCCAGATAAATACGGCGCGATGGAGATGTACGGCGTGCCGCGCGCGGAGGTGGAGTCGCTGCTTGAACAGGCGGGAGGCCGGGTAATCAGCGTTACCCAGGATAGTCATGCAGGCAACTGGATTAGTTTTCGTTACGTAGTTCAGAAAGAATCGCCGCGACCAAAATAGCGCCGTCTGAACGCTCGAATCGCAGGGACTGCTATTTGCCACCCGCTGCCGTCTTTGCGAATACAATAATGTGCTGGCGCGGCAGGACCCTGATCGTCTCGACCCACTTGAGCGGCTGAATCGACATCTCCAGCTTTACCTGCTTCACGCTCATCTTGTGGACCAGCTTGATCGGCACATTTGGATCCTCCCCGCGGTACTCCACAAACACCAGCCGGCCGCCCGGCTTGAGCGCCTTCACCATGGAGCGGGTCATCTCCCACGGAAAGTCGAACTCGTGATATACATCCACCAATAGGATGAGATCCGTGGAGTTCTCAGGCAGCTTTGTATCTTTTGTAGTGCCGAGGACCGAAACGATGTTGCTTACGCTGCGCTCTTTCATGCGCTTTTGGATGATGTCCAGCATCTCCTGCTGAATCTCTTCCGCATATACTTTGCCGACCGGCGCGACCAGCTTCGCTATCGGGAACGTAAGGTAGCCGCTCCCCGCGCCGATGTCTGCAACCGTCATGCCCGGCTTCAGCTTTAATGATTTGATGAGCAGTGACGGCGCTTCCTCTGCCTCGCGCTCCGGCCTGTCCAGCCAGTCCGCTGCCTGATGACCCATGACCTGCGCGATCTCGCGCCCCATGTAGAACTTGCCGATTCCATCCGAGTCATGGTTATCGAAAAACTCGTACTTCGGGTGAGCCTGCTTTGAAACGAAATTGGGCCGAGGCAGCGAAAGAGCAGACCCGGTAACAGCGATGACGGACAACACCGTCATCCAGCGAAGGAGGGGAACTCGTGACGTAACCCGATTCGTATCTGTTGTCATCATGCGAATAGTCCTATGCGATGATGTCGCGGACGACATTGCCCGCTACATCGGTAAGGCGGAAGTTGCGGCCATTGAAGAGGTAGGTCAGCTTCTCATGATTGATACCGAGCAGGTGCAGCACGGTGGCGTGCAGGTCGTTGACGCTCACGCGATTGTCGACCGCCTTGTGGCCCAGCTCATCGGTTGCGCCGTAGTGCGTCCCGCCCTTCACGCCGCCGCCGGACATCCAGGTCGTGAAGGCGTGGGGATTGTGGTCCCGGCCCGTGCCGCCCTTTTGAACTAATGGCAGCCGCCCGAACTCGCCGCACCAGATGACCAGCGTCGAATCGAGCAGGCCGCGCTGCTTGAGGTCGGTCAGCAGACCCGCGATAGGTACGTCCGTTTCGCCTGCGAATCCGCGATGATTGGCCTCGATGTTCGCATGGCCGTCCCAGCTTCGCTCGTTCTCCTCGCCGCCGCTGTATATCTGCACGAAGCGCACCCCGCGCTCCACCATGCGCCGGGCCATCAAACACTGCTTCGAGAAATGCACGCACCGCTTGTCGTCCAGCCCGTAGAGCTTTTTGATGTGGTCCGGCTCCTTGTCGAAATCGAGGGCCTCCGGCGCGGCCATCTGCATGCGGTAGGCCAGCTCGAAGCTCTCGATTCGCGCGGCAAGCTCGCCGTCTCCGTCCGTCTGCTCCAGATTCCGCTTGTTTAATTTGGCGATAAGGTCGAGTTGATTCCGCTGCTGCCCGGCGGTCAGCTTCTGATCGCGGTAGAGATTCGCGATAGGCGCGCCCTGCGGGCTGAGCGCGGTCCCCTGATATACGCCCGGCAAGAATCCCGATCCCCAGTTCTGCGCGTACCCTTTCGGCAGCCCGCGCCCGAGCGTGTCGTACATCACCACGAAGCCCGGCAGATTCTGGCTCTCAGTTCCCAGGCCATAGGTGACCCACGCGCCCACGCTGGGAAAGCCCATGCGATTCATGCCGGTGTTGATCTGGAACAGCGCAGGAGAGTGGTTATTGGTCTCAGTGAAACAAGAGTGGATGAAGGCCATGTCGTCCACGTGCGCGCCCATGTTCGGGAAAATCTCCGGGACCCACGCGCCGGAATTTCCGCGCTTCTCAAACTTGAACGGCGACTTCATGATCGGCCCCACCTGATCCACGAAGAAGCCGGTGTTCTTGTCGAATCCCTTGTACTCTTCGCCGTTGTGCTTCTCCAGCTCCGGCTTGTGGTCCCACGTGTCCACCTGGCTCGGCCCGCCGTTCATGAAGAGCCAGATGACGCTCTTCGCCTTCGCCGGAAAGTGGCCGGGATGGGGAAACATGGGATTTTGGATTTTGGATTTTGGATTTTGGATTGGAGAGGCCAGAAGTCCTTGCTGATCTAGGAGGGACGCTAGGGCGAGCATGCCGAAACCCGACCCAGTACGCCGCAAAAAGTCGCGCCGAGATTGGTAGATCGGGTGGGGACTCGCGGGAAGATGTGGGTGTCTGTCCATTTGTTTAATCCACGTATACGAATTCGTTCAGGCTCATCAGCACCTGGCAGAGGTCGGTTAACGCGAGCCGCACCGCGTCCTGGCTCTTGTAGCTGGCGGCCTGCTGCTTGAGAAAAGCGAGATCGTCTGCCAATTCCGATTCGGCGGGAGCGCGACCCACGGTAAGCAGATAGCCGCGCCGCACCGCTTCGGCGACTGGCGTCGATTCGCCGGGCGATATTCGCTTTGCGAGGGCGGCAGCGTACTCTCTCATATTAACATTGTTTATCAGCATGAGCGCCTGCGGAGCGACCGTCGTCGTCTGGCGGAGACCGATGGACTGGAGCGCGTTGGGCGCGTCGAAGAGAATCATGGTCGGAATCAGGCGGCTGCGCTTTACGAAGAAGTAGATCGAGCGCCGTTTCATCGATTCGTCCAGCGTTCCGGGGCCAAACATCGTCGAATCCAACAGTCCGCTGACCGATAGCATTGAATCGCGAATCACTTCCGCTTCCAGACGCTGCCGCGTGTGCCGCCAGCAGAATCTGTTGGCCGGGTCGAGCTTTGCGTTTGCTTGGTTCTGCGCGGAGGACTGCATGTAGACTGCGCTCATCATGATGAGCTTGTGCATCGGCTTGAGCCGCCAGCCGCCGCGAATCAGCTCGCCGGCCATCCAGTCCAGCAGCTCCGGATGCGTGGGCAGATCGCCCTGCACGCCGAAATCACTGGGCGTAGCGACGATTCCTCTGCCGATGTGGTGCTGCCAGAGGCGGTTCACAATGACGCGGGCGAGAAGAGAACCCGCGCCATGATTCACGTCCGTGATCCAGTTCGCCAGCGAGCGCCGCTGATAGCTTGTCCGCCAGCCCGCCGGAGGAGTCTCCTGCCATCGCTTCTCCCCGTTCGGCGCGTTCATGAGCACGGTAAGAAAGCTCTGCGCGACGACCTCCCCTTTCTGGTTGGGGTCGCCGCGCTTCAGGAACCAGGTGTGATCGAGAAAATCGCCGCCCTGCGTATGGTTGCGGATTGCCGGTACGCCTTCGCTGCATATCATGGTCTTTTGCAGCTTCGGTTTCGGCTCGTGCGCAAGGTGCTCGGCTACTCGGCGATTCAATCGCTGCCATTCGGGGTCCTTCATGCGATACCACTTCAGAAGGACGGCCATGTCGGCGTCGGACTGCGGACGCGCGCCGGAAGCGATTCCCGCGAGAATCGTCTCCACCTTTTCGGGCCGGGCCGGCGCGTCGAAAGCGACCGGCTCCGCGGAAGCGGTTACGGAGATGCGCGGGCGACCGATGCTGTGGCCGGTGTTGTTATCGAACTTGAGCGTGAACGTCAACTCCGCGGGGCCGTTCAGATCGAGCGTCGGCTCCAGCTCAAAGACGGCGGCGTGGTCCTTGCCGAACTCCGGGTCCACCGCCCAGCCGGTCTTCGCGTCGCCATCGATGGCCGCAGCGACCGGAAGCCCCTTCTGCTCGAAGCTGGCGCGGGGATGGATTAGTTTGATCGGCATGGCAGTTCCGCCCGATGCAGGCTTTGCCGTCAGCGTGAAATTGGTGAGTGCGAAGTTGCCGACCGAAGCGCGGCCTGGCCCGCCCTTGACCATCGAGGAGTGCGAAAGCGCCTCCAGCCGGATGGCGGTGATTCGGCGAACGCCGGTCCTGGCGACAAGGGTGTAGGCGTCGTTATCGGGATTCGTGCCGCCGGCGAGGATAGAGCCATCATCTTGAGGCGTAAGCGTTGCGCCGCCCTGCGACTTCACGGACGAAAATTCCAGCGTAAGCCACTGTGCGCGAATCGAGGGCTCGCCGCTCGCGGAGCAGGCCTTCATCCACTCCTTCAACCGGTTCAAAAGGTCGTATTTCTCGTACTTCTGGAGCGCGCCAATGAGCGGAGCGTGATCGGTGTCGAAGGCGGACTTCTGTTTGCGATAGCCCTCCGGGTCCAGGTTTATGTCGAAGTCGCTGCGGACCGTCGTCGTAAAGGTGGAGAGCATTCGGTAGTAGTCGTTGGTGGGAATCGGGTCGTACTTGTGGGTGTGACAGCGCGCGCAGCCGACCGTGAGGCCAAGAAAGGTGGTGCTGGTCACGGAGAGCATATCGTCCAGCTCGTCGTACCGCTCCTTTTCCACCTGATTTTTGGTAATCTGGGTCGCGTGCGTTCCCGCGCCAAGAAAGCCGGTCGCCATCAGCGCCAGCGGGTTCCCCGGCTCGAACTCATCACCGGCAAGCTGCCACTTTACGAATGAATCATAAGGCAGGTCCATGTTGAGCGCGCGAATCACGAAGTCACGATAGTGGTAAGCGTTCGGGCGGTCGTAGTCCTGCTCGTAACCGTGGCTTTCCGCGAACCGCGCGAGGTCCAGCCAATGGCGTCCCCAGCGCTCCCCATAGTGCGGCGAGGCGAGCAGCCGGTCGATGACCTTCTCCCACGCGTTGGGCGACCGGTCGTTGACAAAATCCGCGATCTCTTCTGGCGTAGGCGGCAGGCCGATCAGGTCGAATGTGGCGCGTCGAATCAAAGTCTGTCGATTCGCGGCGGGGTTCGGCGTCATTCCTTTGGGGGCAAGCTTTGCGAGGACGAATTTGTCGATGGGCGTGCGGAAAACCTGGGTCGTTGGGACGACAGGTCGTTGGGTCGCTGGCGGATCTGTATGCTTTAGCGGCTGGTAAGCCCATAGCTTTCTGCCCGCTTCAACGGACATGCCCATCGTCTTGGCCGGGGCGGGGCCGCTCGTGCGCGAGTCCGGCGCGCCCATTTTTACCCATTCGGTGAGCACAGCGATCTGGGCGTCTGTCATTCTGCCTTTGGGAGGCATCTGTAGCGTTTTATCCGTGTAGCGAATCGCGCGGATAAGTGAGCTCTGGCCGGGCTTGCCGGGAACCACCGCAAGCCCGTGCTCTCCTCCCTTGAGAGTGGCTGCCTTCGTGTCGAGACGCAGACCGCCCATCAATTGCTTGCTTGCCGCCGAGTGGCAAGAGTAACACTGCTCCGCCAGCAGCGGGCGGACTCTCTTCTCGAAGAACTCGAATTCGGTGGTATTTCTGGACTGCGTTCGCGCCTCTGTGGCCGGTGTAAGCAGCGCTGCAAGACTCCCCGCAAGCAGGAGTGCAATGGATATGCTGGTTCGGGCGCGCGTCAATGTTTTTCGCATAGTGGTCAGATTAGCCGCTGGTTTTGACAATGTTTTTGCCGGCATCCTATGGATATCGTACGAGCGCAGCAAAGTGGTTCGTCGGATTCGATTCGAGCATCGTCTAAACTATGAATCATCGAAGCATCCCAACGGCAATCGAGGGACCCTCTTACGGCATGCACTTCCTGTTCGAGCGATTATACACCAAGTCCTGCATCGGAACATCGCAGATAATCCGAAAGAATAGCGATTTTCGAGAAGCCGCAGACACGCGTTAACGTATATAATGTGGCTGCATGTTTTCCATGGTTAAGCAAGGGTTAAGCAAGCGCTGTGTTCAAGAAGCGTTGCTAGGAATCGAGCTTCAACGAAAGCTCGATGGGCGGCCCCGTTGTAATATGGGACACTCGGCCACGGCAGAAGTTACTAGCACCTGTAACTTGCAGCCCTGCTTCCCGGCTAATCGTGGAGTTCCCGCGGCGCAAGGGAAGCTGGTCATGGACAAACAGTTTTTTCTCACAGGGTCCGATTTACGAGGTGTTAGAATGCTCGCTTTAGAGGGAGATCCCCGTACGGATTCGCTTCGTCTGCCTCCCGGCCACTATTTTGGGGTTGCGCTCAGGCAGGTGGAAGAAAACGGCCTGACGGTCACCCTGACACGCTATCCTGTGCTGGGGTCCCAGCCCTGGCATACGCATGAAAATCCAACCTTTTTCCTTATGATCCGGGGTGATTTCCTCGATCACTCGCTGCGGAATGAAACGCATATCGAGCCTCTGTCGCTCGTGTTCCACCCCACCGACGAGGTGCACCGATCCGAGACGGGCGCATCGGGAGCAATCGGCCTGAACATCGAGACATCTCCGGAGTGGCTGGCGAGTCACGATCTTTCCTCTCGAAAGCTAGGCCCCTATGCGCTTCTTGCGAATCCCAGATCGCGGATGGCGGCGCTCCGGCTGCTGGTTCACGCATTCGGCCCCCATCAGGTGGGACCGAGCCAACTCGAGGCCGATGCTCTCGAGGTGATTTCGCTGCTCAATTCCGTCCGGGGCCTGTCCCATGATAAGCATGATAAACCGGCCCCCAGCTGGCTTCCTCGCGTGGAGGCCTATCTAAGAGATTCATTGGATGAGGCCGGGGGATTGCGAGATGCGGCACGGAAAGCCTGCGTCCATCCGGTCTACCTGGCAAGGGTCTTTCGCCAGCATTACGGCTGTTCGGTGGGCGAATATATCCGGCGCATGCGGGTGCTGCATGCGGCCAGCTATGCCCTGCAAAGCCATGGAAGCCTCGCCGACGCCGCTCACGAGGCGCGATTCGCGGACCAGTCGCACTTTTCCCGTGTCTTCATGCGGGAGACGGGCCTCAGTCCCAAGGTACTGCTGAGGGTCCGCGCCGCCCTGTAGATCGCCGGGCAGGCATAAACCAATTCGGCAGGCGATTCGCTACTGGCGGCGCAGGGAGCCGAATCCTAATCCATCGATTCAAACTACGGTTTGGAGCAGGGCGAACCGAGCGGATCGCGATAAAGATTGGCGACAAGTTGAGGTGTGGAATCCCCATTTAACACTATTATGAATGGAGCTGAAAGTATTTGTTCAAATGACTATTGACTTCTCGGAACCCGATAACTATAATGGCTGAGTAGGTGGGTTTTCGTACTACCGATGGAGGCAACCACGCAGTTGGCTTCCGCATCACTGTCACATCCAAGATCTCTCTCACTCTCGACCCCCCGTTTGTTCGCCTGCTTTCAGACCGGAAGTTCTAACCATTCCCGCGCGCCCCCCAATCACTCGCTGAGTATCCCAGTATCGCATGCCTCGCTCGGAAGCATGGGGGCGTTAACCTGCGACGCGCCCA
>JBBROJ010000009.1:0-70578 GCA_038229495.1 Chthonomonadales bacterium | reverse complement strand
GTCGTCCGCGAAAGCGCGGGAGGCGTTCGAGATCGGCAGGGAGCCGCAGGCGGTTCGCGACAAGTACGGCATGAACAAGTTCGGGCAGTCCTGCCTGCTCGCCCGGCGCATGGTGGAGCGCGGCGTCCGCTTCGTCACCATCAACATGTTCGAGACCGTTTTCAACGAGATCACGTGGGATATTCATGGCAGCGCGCCCTTCACGCCCATCGACGCCTACCGCACGCTCTGCGGACCGTGGTTCGACAACGGATATGCCAGCCTTATCGAGGAGCTGAAGGAGCGCGGTCTCTACGACAACACGATCGTCATGGCGACCGGCGAGTTTGGCCGCACCCCCAAGATCAACCCGGCGGGCGGGCGGGACCACTGGCCGCAGTGCTGGTCCATGGTGCTGGGCGGCGGCGGAATCAAGGGCGGGCATATCGTAGGCGCGTCCGACGCTATCGGCGGCTACCCCACCGATCGTCCGACCACGCCTGCCGACGTGGCCGCGACTATCTATTCCGCTCTCGGACTCGACCTTACTCACGAATTGATCGGCCCCGGTGGCCGCCCCATTCCCGTTGTAGACTACTCCGCCCGCCCGGTAACTGAGCTGCTGTAGACGTATCGGAGGTTGAAATGGCTGTCGTACTTCCACACCCCGTCAAGCTACACACGTCCGACGAGCTGTTTGCATTGCCGGCGGACATGCGATACGAGTTGATCCGAGGAGAACTGGTTGAGATGCCGCCGTCACCTGGGGCAGAGCACGGAGATAAGACAATTCGATTAAGCGCCCGTGCAACCGTCTTTGCCGACGATAACGATTTGGGCGTCTGTTTTGCTGCGGAGACGGGATTTAAGGTCGAGAGCGATCCCGATACGGTTATTGCTCCTGATTGGGCGTTCGTATCGCAAGAGCGGGTTCCACATCCGATACCTCAAAAGTACATTCCCTTCGCGCCGGATATCGTTTTGGAAACACGCTCGCCCTTCGCTTCAGATCGCGATGTCGCTAAGAAGGTCGCCATATGGCTGTCGGCAGGCGTGCGCATCGTATGGGAACTGAATCCTCGACGCCAACAACTTATCATTCATCGATCCGGGCAGCCGCCCCGTTTTCTGGGTCCGGCAGACACGCTGACCGGAGAAGAGGTTCTGCCCGGTTTTGAGTTTCCGATGGCGCGACTGTTCGCTCAGCCGCCTGCGGAGGACGACTCACCCGGCTAATCGCTCCCACCGGCTCTAGCCGACTTCCGTGTGGACTTGTATTATCAGGCAACGGCCCATGGTTCCGCGCGTAAGATGAAGTGGCAGGATTCCTCTCGGCAACCGTCAAACACGTCTCTCAATCAATCTCCGTTCGAAAGAATCGATAGGACCTCGGAATCATGCGATTCAATGCCGCATCCGCGTTAGCCGTGCTGACCCTTATATCGACCGCCTCAATCGCACAGGACAGGTACGACCCGTCCATACTCCCGCCCGCCATATCGCTTGCCGGACCAAAGGCTTTCCAGCGCGTTCTTGTGGAGAGCAGCGCGGGCGATCTGACGGCGAAAGTGGTATTCTCAAGCTCGAATCCGAAGGTAGCTGTGGTCGGCAAGGACGGAATCGTGCGCGCTGCCGGTGATGGCGAGACAACCATCAAGGCGATGATAAACGGACGGTCGGCGGCCGCGCAGGTAAGAGTGACCGGTTTTAACCGGCCGCTTACGTGGAGCTTTCGCAACCACGTGCTTCCCGCGCTAACCAAGGCGGCGTGCAACTCCGGCGCATGCCATGGGGCTCTTGCGGGCAAGGGCGGATTGAAGCTGACACTGCGAGGGTTTGACCCCGAAGCTGATCATAACGTGCTGACCCGGCAGTCGCAGGGTCGGCGCGTCGTTGCGGGAGCGCCGGAACAGAGTCTGGTGCTCCTGAAGCCGACTATGATCATTGGACACGGCGGTGGCGAGAGAATCAAAAAGGGCGGAGCCGACTACGCGGTGATTGCGGGCTGGATCAGGGCGGGCGCTCCCCGGCCTCGTACGACGGACCCGATGTTGAAAGCGTTGGAAGTATTTCCGCCCGCCGCAACCCTCAAACCCGGCGACGGCCAGCAGATTATCGTGCGCGCGGACTACTCCGACGGCCATAACGAGGACGTTACGCGCTGGGTGAAATTCGGCACGAGCGACAGCCAGGTCGCTACGGTCGATGACACCGGCGCGGTCAACGTGATGGGCAGCGGCGAGGCGGCAATCACCGTCTGGTTCAACAGCAAAGTCGCCTTCGCCCGCATCGTCTCGCCGTTCCAAACGGGGGAGATTGAACCACGGGGAGCACGGGGGACAAGAGGAAACGCAGGGTCCGCTCTCCCTGTGTCCCCCGTGTTCCCCACGATTAATAATAATAAGTCGTTCATCGATTCGTTGATTGAGCGTAAACTTAACTCTCTGAATCTTCCGGTATCACCACTATGTTCCGACAACGAGTTCATTCGGCGGGCCTACATTGACGCCGCCGGCATACTTCCGAAGCCGCGCGAGGTCGAGACATTTCTCGCCGATAGATCGCCGGACAGGCGAGCGAAGCTGATAGATTCGCTGCTCTCCCGGCCCGAGTTCGTGGACTACTGGACCTACAAATGGAGCGATTTGTTCCTGGTTTCCAGCAAGAAGCTGAACGGGACTGCGCTCACTTCCTTCTACAACTATCTCCGCACGGGCGTGGAACGGAACAAGTCGTGGGACAGGTTGGCGCGGGAGATCCTGACCGCTTCGGGCAGCAATCTGGAAAACGGCGCGGCGAACTACTGGATTCTCCATAAAGAGCCGATCGACCTGACGGAAACGACTACGCAGGCGTTCCTCGGTATGTCGGTTCAGTGCGCGCGGTGCCACAACCACCCGATGGAGAAGTGGACCCAGAATCAATACTATCGCATGGCGAACACGCTGTCCCGCGTCCGGCTGAAAAACGGGGACAGAGCGGGAGAAGTTCTTGCAGTAGTAGCGACGGACGGCAACATCAACCTCCCCCGGCTCGGCGCGCCGCTGCCTCCACAGCCGTTGGACGGCCCCGAAATGGGCCTCGACGATCCGGGCGACCGAAGGAAGCTGCTGGCCGACTGGCTGACCGCGCCGGATAATCCCTACTTTGGGAAGGCGCTGATAAACCGCGTATGGAAGAGCCTGATGGGCCGGGGACTGGTCGAGGCGGAGGACGACCTGCGGCTGACGAATCCACCCTCGAATCAGGAACTTTTCGATGCGCTGGCTAAGGACTTCATCTCCGGCGGCTTCGACGTAAAGGGGCTGATTCGCAAGATTATGCTCTCCGACGCGTATCAGCGTTCTGCTGCGCCCGTTGGAATCAATGTGAAGGATGACCGCTACTACTCGCACTACATCGTTCGCCGCCTGTCCGCCGAGGCTCTTCTGGACGCCTACTCCCAGGTGACCGGCGTACCGACTGATTTCCCCGGCAATCCGAAAGGAACGCGCGCGCTTCAGCTTCGGGATTCGCAGGTGTCGACCTACTTTTTGAGCGCGTTCGGGCGACCCCAGCGGGAGCAGACCTGTTCGTGCGAGCGGACCCAGGAGCCCAGCGTTGCGCAGGCGCTTCATCTTGCAAACGGCGACACGGTAAACATGAAGCTGCGGGCGGCGGGCGGGTTCATCGACGGGCTCGTGCGTACCCAGGCGGATGATGAGGAGACTTTGGACGCCCTTTATCTTTCCGCGCTGTCACGCCGTCCCACGCAGGCGGAGAGGACGAAACTGCTTCCCGTGCTGGCCGCGAGCCGTCCCGACCCGCTCGATTCGGAAGCGAAGTGGCGGGAGGTGCGCCGCCCCGCGCTGGAAGACCTCTTTTGGGCGGTGCTGACGGATAGAGAGTTTCTATTCAATCATTAACCTTCAACGATTACGGAGAATGTGCGAGAACATGTCACTGACACTGGACGTACCGGACGAAATCGCGTTCGCTGCGACGGACTTGGCGCCTCGCGCCGGATTATCTACGGAAGAGTTGTTATTACATACGTTGCGATGCGAATTGATCGAGATTTCACCGTCGCTTCAGGAAGAGCTGCGCCTGTGGGAGCAGGCTTCCGAAGAAGATGTTGCCACGGTAAAGGAATTCAACAGAATTCTTGCATAAGTGGCTTTCGTCCGTGAGGACGACTGGCCGCAGGCCTTCCAGCGAGTGAATTCATTCACTCGTTTGCTGGCGCAACGTGATATTTGCGAGGGGTCTAATGAAACCAAAGCGGTTGAAGCCTGTTATCATGCTTGACTGATGCAATTTTGACGCGAAAGGAATAGGGATATGCGATTACTCGCGGCCCTTCCGGCAATATTGGCTATGACTCTTATGCAAAGCGGCCTGCGGGCCGCCCAGAATGATGCAAAGTTAAGCTACCCCCTCACGCGTAAAGGCGACGTGGTGGAGGATTACCACGGCACGAAGGTGCCGGACCCTTACCGCTGGCTGGAAGATGCCAACAGCGCAGAGACAAAGGAGTGGGTGGAGGCGCAGAACAAGGTAACCTTCGGCTACCTGGCGTCCATCCCCGGCCGCGACAAGATCAAAGACCGCCTCACGAAGCTGTGGAACTACGAGAAGTTCGGCGCGCCCCGCAAGGTCGGCGGCAGATACTTTTACAGGCGGAACACCGGCCTCCAGAATCAATACGTCCTCTATTCATCCAGATCGCTAACCGATCCGGGACAGATTCTCATCGACCCGAACACGATGTCGGCGGACGGAACGGTAGCGCTCGGCGAAACCGCCGTCAGCGAGGATGGAAAGCGGTGCGCGTACAGCACCCAACGCTCCGGGTCCGATTGGCAGGAGTGGAAGGTCCGCGATGTGGAGACGGGAAAGGACCTCGACGACGACATTCACTGGACGAAATTCTCCGGCGCGTCCTGGACGCATGACCACAAGGGGTTCTTCTACAGCCGATATGATGCGCCGAAATCCGGAGAAGAACTGACAAAACAGAACTTCTATCAAAAGCTCTGCTATCATCGCGTCGGCACGCCGCAATCGGAGGACGCGCTGGTTTACGAGCGGCCCGACCAGAAAGAATGGGGATTCGGCGGCGGCGTGACGGAAGACGGCCGCTACTTAATCATTTCAGTTTCGCGCGGAACAGACCCCACGAATCGCCTGTTTTATAAGGACCTGAAGGACCCCAAAAACCCTGCGCTCGGAAAGGAGACTCCCGTCGTCGAGCTTCTCCCGAATGCGGACGCGAAGTACACCTTCATCGACAACGACGGCCCGGTTTTCTGGTTCCTTACCGATAAGGAGGCCCCACGTCACAAGCTGATCGCAATCGACACGCGAAAACCCGAGCAGGCGAGCTGGAAGGAGATTATCCCGCAAACAAGCGCGCTTCTCGACGCGGTCAGTGTCGTGGGAGATCGGTTCTTTGCGCAGTACCTCAAGGACGCTCACTCCAGTATTCAGACCTTCGCGCTGGACGGAAAACCGCTCGAGGAGGTTACGCTCCCGGGCATCGGCTCGGTGCATGGTTTTGGCGGAAAACGCAGAGAGAAAGAGACCTTCTACACGTATAGCAGCTTTACCACGCCGGCCACGGTCTATCGGTACGACGTGACATCGGGGACGAGCGAGGTATACCGAAAGCCCAACGTCTCCTTCAACCCAAATGAGTATGAAGCGAAGCAGATATTCTACAAGAGCAAGGACGGCACGCGGATTCCGATGTTCATTACGCACAAGAAGGGTCTGAAGCTCGACGGCGCGAATCCGACTCTGCTCTACGGATATGGCGGTTTCGATATTTCCATAACGCCGGGCTTCTCGGTGACGGACCTGGTCTGGATGGAGATGGGCGGCGTGTATGCCGTGGCAAACCTCCGAGGCGGCGGCGAGTATGGGCAGGACTGGCACGACGCGGGACGACTGAAGAATAAGCAGAACGTGTTCGACGACTTCATCGCGGCGGGCGAATGGCTCATCAAGAACGGTTACACGTCCACTTCGAAGCTGGCGATTCACGGCGGAAGCAACGGCGGTCTGCTCGTGGGAGCCTGCATAACCCAGCGTCCGGACCTCTTCGGGGCGGCGCTGCCCGCGGTCGGCGTAATGGATATGCTCCGCTTCCAAAAGTTCACGATTGGATGGGCTTGGACCAGTGACTACGGCTCGTCGGACAATAAGGCGGACTTCGAAACGCTTATCAAGTATTCGCCGCTCCACAACGTCCGTTCCGGCACGAAGTACCCGGCGACAATGGTAACTACCAGCGATCATGACGACCGCGTGGTCCCGGCTCACAGCTACAAATTCACCGCGGCGATGCAGGCTGCGCAGGCGGGCGATAAACCGGTCCTGATTCGGGTAGAGACGAAAGCGGGCCATGGCGGCGGCAAGCCGACCACGAAGATTATCGAAGAATACGCGGACATGTGGGCGTTTCTCATACGCGCCCTCAATATGAAGCCCTCGGGGAATTGATCGATGGCCGCAGTTTCCTCTACGCTCGTACGCTGCCGCGCGCGCAGCGCCATTGCACTATGTTCCGTTTTCCTATTGATGGCATCTTCCGCCGGCCTGCTGCTGCTCGCGGCAGGATGCCAGAACCGAGAAGCGAAGCCTCTTGCTCCATCGGTGAAAGCGGCGAGCCTGGCGCTCGGAGGCTTGACCTCGGCAGCCTCGAATACGGAGTTTGTGGGGAGCGAATCTTGCAAAGAATGCCATGCGAACGAGTTTCGCGAGCACCGCAAGAGCCGCCACGCAGCCACGATGCGCCCCGCTACACGCTCCGGCATGGGGACACTGACGCCGGCAACAGGCGCACTTCCGGATTCGGACTGCGGCTTCGTTGAGGCAGATGGTAAGCTCTGCGTCGCGTCTCCGGGCGAAAGGGCGAACGCAATAGAGCTACAGCTTGCTTTGGGGTCCGGCAAAACGGGCATTACGTTTATCTCTGTGATGGATCCCCAGGCCGTTTTCGAGATGCGCTCCAGCTATTTCCCCAAAAAACGCGCTTGGCGGACGACGCCGGGGCACGAAGATCATAGGGAGCCACACTATCTTGGCCACGACTATACAGGCGAGACGGCTGGGAAGTGTATTCATTGCCATGCCGTGACTACCGTTACGACGGCGGAAGTCCCTGCACATCGCTTTCAGGGGGTAGGCTGCGAATCCTGCCACGGCCCCGGAAGCGCGCACGTCAAAGCCATTCGCGCGAAAGATAAGACCGCTGGCCAGATGGAACGGCTGGGCAGCTGGGGCGCCCAGCGGCTCAATATGCTGTGCGGCAGCTGCCATCGCACGGCAGAGGATGCGCACAAGCTCCCGCCGAATAGCTCACTCACCGCGCGGTTTCAGCCTTACGGCCTGATGCTGAGCGAATGCTTCCAGAAGAGCGGCGACACGCTCTCCTGCCTCACCTGCCATACGCCGCATACGGATGCAAGCCCGGCCCGGAAGATGTATGAGGCTGCATGCCTGCGCTGTCACAGCCCGGCGGCGCAAGCTCCGAGTGCGCCGCCCGCGAGCGCGGTTCACGGGAAGAAGTGCCCGGTGAATCCGCACTCCGGCTGCATTCCGTGCCACATGCCGCAGAGGCAGGCGCTGGCCGGCAGCGATGTCGAGACGATAATGGCCGACCACTATATCCGCTCTTACAAGGGCCCATAGGCTTGTGTTTGCATGCAACCGCTCTTATGGCTTGGCCGGAGCCACGGGCCGATCTCCCACGCCGGGCTGGTCGAACGGATTTCCCGGCTGCGGCGGGTCGGCGCGGCCGAAAATCGACGTATCGGGGAAATAAGCAGCCCAACCGTACCACTGGCTCAGGTTGTTGTCGATGCGCTGAAGAGACTTTCCCGCGAGCGTTCCCTCTTCCGCTTTCCCCTCGATATTCCACCGCGAACCCGTCTCCTTATCGAAGAATGCCACCTTGCCGTCATTCTGCTTGCGCGCCTCGAACGTCAGCGTCTTCCCATCGAGTTTTCGCAAGAACGCGCCGGCAGTGGTAGAGGATGACTGTAGAAAGACCGTAAGCGGCGTGCCGCCAAGCTGATCGTTCACGGCGCCGCCCGCCTCCGCCAGAACCTTGATCGGATAGGCTCGGCGAAGGTTCTTCAATTCGCCCTCCGCTGTCTTTTCTCCGACCGACTTTTCTCCGGCTGCGAGCGTAACGCCGAGGACTTTATCGAAGGGAGGCAGCCGCTTGTCGCCCCGCGTGACGGTAGGCTTGAAAAACGGCGCGGGGAAGAACTCGTAGCCACGCGGCTCCGGTTTGTCCCTGGGACGGTAGTTTTTACTGAACGAATTGTCCGGCGACATTACGAGGGTGTCCGGATGGAGTTTTTTCCACTCACCCCAGGTCGTATCCAGCAGCGAGAGCATCTTCAGCGACTTGCCGGACAATGGACCGGTCACGAAGCGGCCCTCCCCTTGCAAGAAAGCGCTGCCCGACTCACGCTCGCAGAGGGCGGCAACGCCGTTGTAAAGCCCGTAGAAGTCGAGCTTGATCTCCGGCATGATCTCGTGCTTAATCCCTGTGTCGTCGAGGCGGCGGTCATAAGCGATGCCGGTATTGCAGACACTGCAATACGTGATTGCCACCGGCGTCTTACCGCCCTTTTCGGGCAGCCCGATGGCGTCATTGACAGCGTGATGCCACCAAATAAAGCGTGTAGGATAGGCGCGATTCTCTCCGTGATGGGCTGCTCCGAGCACATACTCGGAGTCGTCCAGGAAATCGGCATCGGCAGCCTTCACCATCTTCGGATCGTCAAGAGATTTGAACGGAGCCATCTTGCGCCCATCCCAGAGGGCCTCCGGCTTGATGTCGGGCGCGTACGTCTCCTTTGCCGGTTTCGGGGGCACGTTGTCCTGGCCGTGGGCAGCCGCCATTGATCCGGCTACAAGCGTTGAAACTGCAAGGAGGATGGTCGGAAGATGAAGGTTGCGTTTTCGCATCGAGAGGTCCTCTCTTGGGCGGGCGAACCCATTGTGGCGGAAATTCTTAGCAAGACATTCTACAATACGCTCCTTAATTTGTGATTAAATCCCCGCTAATTCGCGTTAATCTTCCCAATCCTCCGCCTGGTTATACCGAAGGCCGGCCTACCGAACGCCCCATTCCCAAATACCGTACGAGATATTGTCCGGCAACGGATAGCCGGAGAATCGAAGCGCCCACTCGGCCTGTCCACGATGATGGGATTCATGGGAGATGAGATAACCTGTGAATGCGGTGGCGTGCGGCTTGAATCCCTTGATTTTGCCGTCCGATGCAATCGATCTGCGCAGGAGAGCCTCGATAGTCGCGCCGGAATCCGACAATGCCTGCATGAGCTGCGCCTTCGTTCCGGCGGGCTTCGTTTTCAGCTTTTCCTGCCCCTCCACCAGATCGGGCGCGGACGCCTTCAGCCACAATAGCCGCACGTTGTGGATATGCGCGAAGAGGGCATAGACGCTTCGGCTTTTCGGGTTGAGAGCGGCCTCTATTGCATCGTCACATAGCGCGTTCAGCATGTAGAGATTGATTCGGTTGTGAATTACCCACGTCTCGACCAGATGCTCGCTCATGCGCGATTCTCCAGCTCTCCACCGTGATCCACGGACTCAAGTCCGTGGCTGTCTATGCAAAGTCGGCTCGCGGCGACTGTGTCCGATTCTAAACTGCGGGACCTAGCGGGCCAGGTCCGAAGGCTTGACGCCGGGCTTCCAATCCTCCATTTTGCGGAAATGGAACGGACTCGGATTGAATTCACCCACGAAGCCCACGCTTGTCTTCGCCGGAATTCTGCTCTCCATGCCAAGCGTCCAATAGACCGCGTTCACGAGCAAGCGGCGCGTGCCTTCATAGGCAAAGTCCTGCGCGGACCCCATCGTTGTCATAAAGACGCGTCCGGCATTGCCGGACGAGCCCCGATACGTCTTTGTCCAGGCTACAGGCATCATCGGGCTGTTCTTCGGCCCGGTGACCGGCTTGGAATCGCTTTCGAGCGTCTCCGTCACCTCGCCCAGGACCAGTGGCAGGCTGTCGTCGGGCAGCGGAAGCCGTACCTCATACACGTCGGTCGACCCGAAGATAGAGCCCGGCGCGACTCCTCTCAGAATCGGGTGGGCCTCCTGGCCGGCAGCGATGATGCCACGCGTACCCTCTTTGCCGTGCTCACCGTGGTGCGCAATCCATGTCTCGCCAAATACCTGCCGCCCAAACCCGCCTTCGTAATCCGGCACTTTGCTGTTCCACGAATACTTCAGGTACGGGCCGCTCTTCAGCGCGAAAGGATGGGTCGCGGTTCGCATTCCAATGATCGGCTTCCCGTTCTCCGCGTAATCCACTATCTGCTTTATCTGGTCGTCCGGCAGGTCGCGCCACCGGACGAGCATAATCAGCAAATCCGCCTTCTTCAGATTCTCCAGGCCGGGAATGTTGTTCGTAACGTTCGGACAAATCGTACCGTCTTTCGGATCGATGCCGAACAGGACGATGCAGTTGAATCCATGCCGCTTCGCCAGAATCCGGGCGAGCTGCGGGAGCGTCTCCTCCGAGCGATACTCCTCGTCCGCGGCAATCAACACCACCGTCTTGCCTTTGCCCGGCCCCTTGCCGCCCGGAATCGTGAGCCAAGGTTCGGACGCCGACGCGCACGCGGCGGCAAACATCGCGAGGCAAATGAACATCGACCGCAGAATCTGTATAATCACGCGCTCCATCACAATAAATCTCCCTTAGATTGCCCGTTTGATGCCGTCGATCGCCGGCCCATCAATCCCATTCAAACGAGGACCGAGCTTCGCGACGACCTGCGCGGCGGCATAGGCGGCGATTCGGCCGGTCACATCTAGCGGGAGTCCCTGCGTTAGGCCATAGAGCAGACCCGCCGCATACATATCCCCGGCCCCGGTCGTGTCGACCGCCTTCACTGGATAGACGGGAATCTCATACAAGCGGTCTCCCGCCTGGATCAGCGAGCCTTTATCATCCATTGTTACAACGGCCACTTCGCAGCGCGCGGCCAATGCCCGCACAGCCTCGTATGGCGTATCCGTATCTGTCAGCGCCTGCGCTTCATGATAGTTGCCGAACAGGACGTCGGTGTGGTCGCGCAGGATTCGCTTGAAATCGTCCTTATGCCGGTTTACGCAAAAGGGGTCGGATAGGCTGAGGGCAACCTTAACCCCGGCCCGGTTCGCCTCGCGCATCGCCAGCAGGACCGTCTCCTTCTGGTTGTCCGTATCCCAGAGATAGCCGGTCACATAGATATATTTGCTGGCCTGCAAATCATTCAGATTAACGTCCTCCGGCTGGAGATTTCTGGACAGCCCCAGGTAGGTGCACATGGTCCGCTGCGCGTCCGGGCTCACCAGCACCACGCAGATTCCGGTATCTCCGTCCGCGACGCCAAGATTCGGCTTGATGCCGCGCTCAGCCAGCTTCTGCCGATAGAGGTTTCCGTGCTCGTCGCCTCCCACGCGGCTCGTGTAACAACCGGTACCGCCAAGCTGCGCGAGCCCGATCATCGTGTTCGCGCCGGAGCCGCCCGGCTCGGCATTTACGAGGTGGGTATAAAGACGCGATACTATTTCTCTCTGCTGGTCTTCATCAATCAGAAACATACCGCCCTTCTCGACGCCGAAACTCTTGAGCTCGCCAAGAAGATCGTCCCCCACCTCCGCCTGAATATCATATAGTGCATTGCACATTCCGAATACGTCGTAAGCCATCGTATCCTCCTGTTACGGTCGCTTTGAAACCTGTCATAGAATACCAGAAGTGACCGCAGACGCACTCTGTCTTGGCTCACAGGCATTTGACAGGCGGCACGCGATATGCGATACTTCACGCGATACAGGCGAACACGCCGGACAGCCAATTTCGGAGAGGAAAATAAACATGCGAATGTGGATAGCGGCAGCGGGCGCGCTGCTTCTCTGCGTGCTGGGAGCGGCGGCCTGGGCCCAGGGGAAGAAAGCGGCGGACGACGTGGAGGGACAGGTCCGCCGCGCGGCTTTCCAATACTATGTGACCACTATTCTGGGCGAAGCGGACGAGCACCTAAAAGTCGCTCGCATGCCTCTCAGCGTCGTGCGGGACGGCGTGATACAGACTCGCGATGAAAAGTCCGCGCGGGCGCTGCTTGCCGGATTTGAGGAGCGGATGAAGGCTTCGAAGACAGCCGATGAGGACCGCAAAGAGATCGTCAAGAGCGTAATTGGAATCTTTGAAGAGGCCTCGATTCAATTTGTCGGCGCGAATACCGCGGGTTTGACGTTCCTCATTCGCCGAGGGAAGACCGAAAAGGAGGGCGATCATCTCGGCACGCTCACGCTCTACCGGAAAAACGGCCAGTGGAAAGTGATTTCCGAGGTGACGGACAGCTCGCCGGTGCCGCCTGAATATCTCAAGTAGCCTGGAAATCAGCCATTATTAACGTAATGAACAATATGAGACTGACCTGATAATGTTCATTACGTTAATAATGGCGGATCTTTTCGATTGTTCGTGGGGCGTGGCAGGATGAGTGATAGCGAATCGTCCGTGCAGTCCAGTCTGATGGCAGTTCGGCTGCTCGCAATGGACGTCGATGGCGTGCTGACGGACGGCGGGATCATCGTCCATGCGGATGGGACCGAGACGAAGCGGTTCAACGTCGCCGACGGGTTGGGCGTGCAGCTTGTGATCTACTCCGGCATTCCGGTCGCCTGGATAAGCGGGCGCGGCAGTGAGGCGGTTGCAAAACGTGCTGACGAGTTGGGAGTTACCCACCTCTACCAGAACACGAAAAATAAGTCCGTGGCGCTGGCAGAGCTGTTGGGCCGCTACGCGCTCACGCAGGCGAACATTGCATATATTGGCGACGACCTGAACGACCTGCCCGCCTTCTCCCTCGCGGGCGTAAAGTTCGCCCCCGCGAATGCAATCGGCGAGATCAAGGCCATCGCGGACTTCGTGACGGAGCGGCCGGGCGGAAGCGGCGCTGTGCGCGAGGTCTGTGACACCATCCTCAAGGCGCAGGGCAAATGGAACGACGCGGTAACGCAGTATTTAGCGCGGCTTTTGCAGCAAGAATATCCGCCATAGATTTGAGCTTGTCCTGGCGTATGAAGCTATGTATACGTGATTGCAAGGAAAGAACGTTTTGGGGAGGTGAAGACGCATGGCAGGAATCACCTTTGCTGCAAAATTGAGTGACGACCGTTCACTGACCATTCCGCAAGAAGCTGTTGAGAAGCTTGGCATACATCCGGGCGACGAAATACAACTGAATATCAAGACGTCGAAAGCCGTGGGTGAAAAATCACAATCTATGATGCTGGGGCGAGCCCTGGACGTGATGACCCATCGCTCTCCCGAACAGATTGCCAAAGCCCAGGCTCGCGCCATGCGAGACTACCAGCCAAAGCGGACTGTTCCGGCCGGCAAGACGCTTTCTGACGTAGTTTCAGCTCAATGGCCGGGTAACGAAACGGACTAGCAGATAGAAGCAGCGCTGAGGGAACTCTCTTAGTGGCTGCCCGCGTTCCCGACCTTTTGGATACCAATATCTTCGTTCAACTCATACGCGACGATCGTGTAGGCAAGCGCCTGAAAGAGAATCGCCAGCTTCTCATGACCGACGTCACCCCGGCTTTCTGCATTGTCACCGAAGGAGAGATACGTTCACTCGCCTATCAGTTCAACTGGGGCGCGGATAAGGTCAAGAGAATGCGGTTTCTTTTGGAATACTTCCGCCGTATACCTATCGACACGCCCGATGTCATGGAAGCCTACGCTGCAATCGATGCGTACAGCAAGAGCAGTGGCTTGAACATGGGAAAGAACGACGTTTGGATTGCAGCAACTGCTCATGTAACCGGATTCGAACTCGTTACGGCCGACGGCGACTTCAGCCACCTTCATCGGGGCCTGCTTACCCAAACGCTCGTTGATATCCACGCCGATACCGTGGAACCCTGACAGCGAAGCAAATAGCGATGTGCAGATTGCTCACCTCATGCCCACCATTACTATCCTCCATACGAACGATTTTCACAACCATCTATCCGAGACGCAGGCAGTCAGGCTGAAGGACCGGCGCGAGGCGCTGGGCGAATCGGGGCTGCTGCTTGATGCGGGAGACGCCATTTCGTCGGGCAATATTGCGTACAAGCCGGGCGGGGAGCCAATTCTTGACCTGATGTCCGACGCGGGCTATGACGCAATGACGGTCGGGAATAGGGAGTTCCACTTTTCACATGCCGGCTTCCGCGCGAAGGTGTCGCGGGCGCGGTTTCCGATTCTGTGCGCCAACGTTCGGGCAGCGCGATCCAACGGCTCCGAGACGAAGCTGCCGGTGGTTCCGTATATCCAAAGAATCGTGGGCGGCGCTCGCGTGACCGTCTTCGGCCTTACCGTACCAATGATCACGGAGCACATGCTTTCGCGAAAGGTCTCTTCGTACGTGTTCGACGATCCGTTGAAGACCGCCGATTCGCTCGTCCCAAAGCTGCGAAAAAATTGCGACCTGCTGATCTGCCTTAGCCATATAGGATTGGCGCGCGACCAGGAGATGGCGGAGCGTATTCCTGGAATCGACCTCATTATAGGCGGGCACACGCACGCTGTGTTGGAGACGGGCGAAACGGTGGGGGATACGTTCATCGTACAGGCCGGGTGGTGGGGCAGGTATCTCGGTACGATAACAGCGCGAATGGGAGAGGGGAGGCCGGCGTTCACGGCAATGATTGAATCATTATGATGGCGCTTCTGCTGCTCGTCCTTGCGCTGCTCATCGCCGCGTCTGCCGGAAGGCGAATCCTCAATCTCCTTGGGACGGTTCCCGAATCCCGGCTCGACAGGCTGGTCTACTCGACCGCGCTGGGGCTGGGCGTTATTGCGTACGCAGTGCTTTTCCTCGGCCTATTGGGATTTCTCGCGCTCTGGCCGGTCGTGGCGGGAATCGTGGGCCTGCTGCTGCTTTCCTGGGCCGGGATGCTCGAGACGATTCTGGACCTCCAGCCGCGAGCGCGCGACGTATCGGAAACCCCAAATAGCCACGCGAGATCGATTCCGATGCTGCTTGCGGGAGCCGCGCTGGCATTTATCGCGGTAATAACGGTCATTAACTGCTTCGTGCCGCCGGCGTCCCATGAGTGGGACGCGCTCTCCTATCACCTGGCCGCGCCGAAAATCTACTTGCAGCACCATCGCATCCTCTTTCTGCCGACCGACCATCATTCAAACTTCCCGTTCCTCGTGGAGATGCTCTTCACGCTCGGCCTTCTGTTTCACGGCTATGCGCTTGCGAATCTGTTCCACTTCGCATTGGGTGCGCTGACGGTCGCGGCCATTCTTTTCCTGGGCAGGCGCTATTTCGCGCCGAAAGCCGGTCTGATAGGCGCGCTCGCATTCGCCACTACGCCGATTGTAATTTGGGAGGCGGGCGCAGCCTATATCGAGCTGGGGATGGCGCTCTACGTCGTGCTGGCGTTCGGGGCCGCTCTGGAGTTTCGCGCCACCGTGAATCCTCGCTGGCTTGCGCTCTCCGGCATCCTGATGGGGTTCGCACTTTCGGTGAAGGCGCTGGCCCTAGTGCCCTTTTTGCTGCTGGGGATGCTCATTCTGTTCGGCGGCTACCGGTTCAAGAACATGCGCTGGTATCTTGTCACTGCCATTCTCGTCGGCTGCCCGTTCTACGTAAAGACCGCCCTATACACCGGCAATCCGGTGTATCCCTTCGCGTATCGAATCTTTGGCGGTAAATTCTGGAGCCAGGATCTGGCAGACGCCTATTCCGGCACCCAGGTTGGATTCGGGCTGCATCGAAATGTGCTCTCCGCCTCCGACGATCTTGCGAACATGCGGCCCGACGAAGACCCACCGACGGTCCTGCACCGCATCCGCAACCTTGCGCTCGCTCCCTTCGCGCTCGTCAGCGTACCGCGAATCTTCTATGACTATCAGGACCCCGGAATGTTGAGCCATCTGGGCTTCTTGTTTCTCTCACTTCCCATGCTTACACTCGTGCTGCCTAAATCGCTGCTGTCACTCTCCACGCGCTGGGCGGGAGCGGCGGCGTTCGCCTGGTATATGGTCTGGTCGCAGACAATGCAGTACGTTCGCTACATCATCCCCGTGATTCCGCTTCTAGTTCTGGCGGGAGGGGAGGGGGCCGACCGAGCTATGCGGCGCGCACCGGTTTTCCGGTGGCTCATCCGCGGGGTCATTTTCGTGCAGGCCGCGCTTGTCCTTATGCAGTTTGGAACCAGGCTCTTCGTGAACATCGGCAGCGATCCCGGTCAGTTGGAGCTGGCTGTCAGCGAGGAGGCAAGGCAGAAGTACCTGACACGGAGATTGAATCACTTTTTCGCCGTCGATTGGCTGAATCATCACGCGCCGAAGGATGCTGGCGTAGTCCTGTTCGAGGAGGCGCGCGGCTTCTATCTGGACCGGCCCTATCTCTGGGGAAACAGCCTCCACTCCACGTATATTCCCTATCCGGCCTTTGCGAACGGGCGGGAGATGGCGGACTGGTTTCTGCGGCACGGCTTTCGCTACGCGCTCGTGAACTTGCAGTTTTCGCAGGAAGCTAACAAGCCGGGGGGGCGCGAAATGCTCAAGGAGGCGTCCGGGACGGGCACGATAGGGCAGCTTTTCTTGCAGTGGTACGATCCGAAAAGAGGAGGGGAACGGTTCCGCAGCCTGCTGGGTGACGCCGTGCTTGAGGGGGCGGCCGGATTCGTCTCCGAAGCTACACAGCGAGGCGTGGTGGTGCTCGAATTCAAGCCCGGAGGCGCGCAATGAGCCGTCGATCCGCCAGACCGTTGACGCCGGATGTGCCCCCGCTTTCACCTCTCCCGCCTCCCACGCAGAGTCTTTCCTCGGCATGGAGATGGGCTCTGATTTTCATCTTTGCGGGGTGCATCGGTCTTTCGCTCGGCCACCTCTACACGACGCCGGTGCTCCCCCCCAACTCCGGCAGCCTTATCAACGCGCCGGACGAATCCGCGCATATCGGCTATGTCAAGGCGCTTGTGGAGGAGCGGCGGCTGCCAACCCGGAACGATGCGGCACTGACCTACGAGTGGCATCAGCCGCCTCTCTACTACACGCTATGCGCGCCGCTCTACGGCGCCGGACCGCTCGCGATGCGATGGCTGTCGCTTGCCTGCGGCTTGGGCTCCCTGGTCTTTATCTTTATGGCAACCCGCCGCCTCTTCCCGAACGATGCGCCTCTGGCGGTGTTCGCCACTGGAGTAGCGGCCTTGATTCCCATGCGGCAGGCAGTCTACGCGTCCGTAGGCAACGATGCGCTCGTGGAGCTGCTCTTTTCGGCGGCCCTCTATCAGATCGTGCTCGCGTTTACGAATGGATTCACGGCGCGGCGCGCGGCGACTCTTGGGCTGATCATCGGCGCGGCGCTGCTCACGAAAGCGAACGGACTGCTTCTTCTGCCGGTCGTCGCGGCGTCGCTCTACTATCTGTGGCAAGGGGGCGAATCGCCGCCAGTCATCGCCCGAAATGCCATCTATCTGGTCTCGCTCGTTGTCTGCTGCACGGCATTCTGGTATCTTCGGAACGTCCGTCTCTACCACGAGCTGACGCCCATCACGGCGTTTATGCACGAGTTCGAGGGCACCTCCAAGGCAAGCGATTGGATCGGGACGCCGCGCGCCGCCGATCTATGGACAGGAGACCTGGTTCCAAGCGGCCCGATGGACCGCGCGGGCTATCTGTCGCTAGTATCCAATTGGACGTTCCGCTCCACCTTCGGCGCCTACACGCCGCTGGGACTCGCATCGGCAGGTGTTCCAAGATTCATGAAGCCGCCCACCTTTTATCTGCCTTACGCCCTTATGCTTGCGGCCGCTTTGGCGGGCTTGACGCGGCTTCACTTCCGACGGCACGCCGAGCTCAATGCCATGCAGATCGCCGTAGTAAGGCTGTTCTGGCTGGCCGGAATCCTCGTGGCGCTCAGTTTCGGGGCTTTTATCTGGAAGTTCTTCCAGGCGCAGGGCAGGTATCTCTATCCTGCCATGCTTCCCCTCGCAATACTTATCGCGCTTGGCGCGCGCAGCCTTATTCCGGCAAAGTATCGTGACGCGGGGACCGGCGCAGTCCTCGGGCTTATGGGGCTGCTGTCTCTGGCTTTTCTCGTTTCCGGCATAGTGCCCGCCTATTCTCATTGATTGCCCCCAGCGTTTCTCCATTATTTTTCTATGACGACGGAACAAAACCCACGAGAATTCCATATGGTCACTCTGAGCGCCGAGGAGACGCAGGCCGCCGCGTGCCGACTCGCTGCGCTTCTGCTGCCGGGCGATCTGATTCTGTTGTACGGTGACCTGGGCGCGGGAAAGACGACCTTCACGCAGGGATTTGGAGATGGGCTGGGTGTGAATGCGCGCGTGACGAGTCCCACTTTCACGCTGATTCAAGAGTATGCCGGCGGGCGGCTCCCTCTCTATCATTTTGACCTTTACCGACTGGCCGGGCATGACGAGGTGTTCGACCTGGGCTTCTTCGATTATCTGGAGCGGGGTGGAGTGGCGGTGGTCGAATGGCCCGACCGGCTGGAGAATTTCGTACCCAACGAGCGATTGGAGGTCAGAATCGAATCGAAAGGCGAGGACGAGCGGCGAATCACGCTGGTCGGGATAGGCGGCCGCTACGAGGCGTTGGTGGCAGCAGTCGAGATTGAGGCAGGCCCGTGTTGATTCTTGCTCTGGAGACGAGCGGCGACCTGTGCAGCATCGCGGTGAGCAATTCGCAGGGCCTGCTTGTGGAGCGCGCCTTTCGCCACCGCATGCACCTTTCCGAACGGCTGATCGGCGACGTGGACGCGCTGCTGAAAGACGCGGGCGTCACGCTTGCGGAACTCGACTGCCTCGCGGTGGACATCGGGCCAGGCTCGTTTACAGGCGTGCGCCTTGGCGTAATGACGGTCAAAACGTGGGCAGACGTGACCGGCAAGCCGGTAATCGGCGTCAACGCCCTGGAAGCCCTCGCGGAAGAGACCGCCGGAATCTGGCCGGGCATAACCGTTTCCGTAGTTCGCGCCCGCCCTGGCGCGGTCTATGCCTGCGCATTTCGCCCAGAGCGAGAGGACATGATTCCGCTAAACCCGCCCGAGATGATGACAGTGGTGAAGCTGGCATCGCTTTCGGCCTCGCTGCTGGAACCCAACCTTCTTTTTCTGGGCGACGGCATAGCGCGGAATCGCGAGGAAATCGAATCTGCGCTTCTCGACGCGAGAATCACGCCCGTATTCGGCGGCGCGGAGTCTCCACGCGCCGGCATTGTAGCGGCTATTGGGGCCCGGCGGTTTGCAGCCGGGTTGCTGGATGACCCGCTTTCTCTCGCCCCGCTCTATATCTCTCCGCCGCCCATCGATCCGGGTGTCGAGGCTCGCACGGCGGCGAATCTGCGGCCGGAATCGTACCCACCCTCCGGCCCCCTCCCGAATCGGGAGGGGGAGTAGTGGCGCAGGGGCCGCGCCTCTCTTGCGATTTGATCGGCCTTATGCTACACTTTATTCTACGGTTTGCCAGCCCCAGTATGCGGCTCCGGCGTGGAAAAGAGTCGTAGAGACGTACCGGTAACGAAGGTTCAATAACGGCTATGGAGTGTAGGCTTGTTCGCTCGCGTACGTGAAGACGTTCAAACAATTTTTCGGCGCGACCCGGCCGCTCGCAGTTTTTGGGAAGTCCTGACCTATTCGGGGCTTCACGCGCTCGTGGTGCATCGATTGTCGCACAAGATATGGACGACGCGGATTCCACCTCGCGGTCTCTGGAAATTCAGCGCGCGCCTGCTCTCGCAGTTTTCACGCCTCCTGACCGGAATTGAGATTCACCCCGGCGCTGTTATCGGACGCAGATTCTTCATCGACCACGGAATGGGCGTCGTCATTGGCGAAACTGCCGAGATCGGCGATGACGTATTAATGTATCATCAGGTGACTCTGGGCGGCACAAGTTTAGCAAAGGTAAAGCGACACCCCACAATTGGCAATAATGTACTTATTGGAATGGGCGCGAAGATTATCGGCGCTGTTACGGTGGGGGATCATTGTAAGATCGGCGCAAATGCGGTCGTGAACAAGAACATTCCCGCCAACTGCACGGTGGTAGGCGTGCCGGGGCGTATCATTCTCCGAGATGGCTTCCGGATTGAAGATGAAGAAGATGACGCAGCGGTGATGGACAATATTATCAACAGAGTCGATCCGCAGGACGAAGTGATTCGCGAGCTGCGGCAGCGGGTCGAGTTCATGGAGCAGCACATCGAGAAGCTGGAGCAGCATCTCGAGAAACATGCCGAAAAAGAGGAGCAGGGAAGCAAGATAAAGTAGGGGCGAACAAGTCGCCGCGATAAGCGATAACATCAGCACGAACCTTCGTTGGCGACTTATGCGCCCCTACGAAATCACTTCCGTCGATCACAATATCAGTAAAGGTTTGTAGCAACAGTTGTCAACAAATAGTAAGGCTGCGAAAATCGCGGTGGTGAGCGTGGGACTTGTCGCGGGCGTGGGAGCGGCGGCCTTCAAGGCGGGCGCGGGCGTGCCGGATGGATTCATGTCGGAGGGCGTGCATGTCGCCGGCATGGATTGGAGCGGCAAGACGGTGGAGACCGCGCGAGCCGAGCTGGAAGGATGGAGCAAGGCGAAGCTGGCGGAACAAGTAACGCTTGCTCTACCCGCCTCCACCGGCGTGAAGAAGAAATGGACGCTGACGCGCGCCGAGCTTGGCGCGTCGGTAGACGCCGAAGCCACTGTGGCCGAAGCCGAGCACGTGGGCAGGAGCACGGGCTTTTTCACGCGCGTGTCCGGCTACTTCAACAAGCCGAAGCCTGTTGAGCTGATGCCGCAATGGAAGCTCGATTCCGAAAAGCTCCGCCTGTTCCTCGCGAAGAAGATTGCGCCCAGGGTGCAGCATACCCCCCGGGACGCGCGCTTCCTGTCGACAAACGACGGCTTCCAAATCGCTAGGGAACTGCCGGGAACGGCGCTCGACGTGGACGGCTCCGTCAGCGCAGTTAAGGCGCGCCTCGCCGCGGAAGCCTCCCAACCTGTTGAGCTTGCCGTCAAGATCGCCCCGGCGCGCGTAACCACAGCAGATCTGAACGGTATTGAGGGCGAGGTATCGCGGTACTCCACTCACTACGGCGAGACCGGCAATCGCTGCAAGAATATCGTGACAGCCTGCGCGCATATCAACGGGACGGTGCTCAAGCCGGGCGATGTATTCTCTTATAACAAAGTCGTGGGCCCTCGCGAGGGCGAGAACGGATTCAAGATGGCCCCCGTCATCGTGAATGGCCGCCTGGAGCCGGGAATGGGCGGCGGGGTCTGCCAGACTTCCAGCACTCTCTACAACGCAGTCCTGATGTCCGACCTGAAGATCGTCGAGCGGAGCCACCACGCATTCCCCGTGCACTATCTGCCGGCGGGCCGGGATGCGACGGTTGCATACGGCGATAAGGATTTCCGCTTCCAGAACAGCACGGATTCACCTATCGCAATCGCATCGGACGGAACCGGGGGGCGTGTTTTAATGCGAATTTTCGGCAAGAAGGCTCCGGGCCGCGAAGTAAAAATCGAGCGGACCAACGTATCGAGCTGGGGGCCGGACGTCCAGGTGGTTCGCGACAGCAGCCTGCCCGCGGGCGCGCGCCGCACGGAGAAGAACGACAGGGGCCACGCCGGACACCGGGTAACCGTATGGCGCACGGTGCTTGTGAACGGTCGGCAGGTGAAGCGGGAGAAGATATCGCGAGACTACTACCAATCTTTCCCGCGAATCGTTCGTGCCGGCGCGGGAGCGGTAGCCTTCAGGCCGAAGTCCGCAGCGAGCGCGCGGCAAAGTGACGCCACCGCACTGAGCTTGAAGGCCGAATCTCCGGCTGGCGGTGCGCCTCCAATCCCAAGATAACAGCCGGCCAGACGGCCTCATCAATTGCAATCCATCACAGCCAAAAACGCCCTCCGGCGGGAGCAGAAATCCGCCGGAGGGCGATTTTTGCTGTGTTTGCTTGACGGAGAATGTTAAGGTTCAGACTGCTTGCCACACAACAGTCTACATATTGTAGTAGACAAGCTAATACTCCCCCTAGATATTGTGAACTTACGCAAAAAATAGTTGAAAAAAAGATGTCGGGGATGGCGGAAAGCCGTTGACAAACAATCTGCATACCGCTAGAATAGGGCTGTTCGTGGATGCTGGTGGATATGAAGTGGTTGCTAGGTGGATACTGGTCCCAAATCTGAGTAATTATGCCCAATTCTGCCGATATTGAACTGGAACTATGGGGCGAGTTTGAGCAGAGCATCGATGATAAAGGTCGATTGGTTCTCCCTCAGGACTTGCGAGGCCCACTTAAAGATGAGTTCGTTGTTACGCGCGGTCCCGACCGCGCGGTATGGCTGCTCCCTAAAACGCAGTGGGAGTTGATCTACCAACAGATCCGGCCCGGAGCGCCCAACAGCCGGCAGGCCGCGATTCTACAGCGGCAGCACGGAGGCAGGGCGTATGTAAAGATCGACGGGCAGTTCCGGCTGACCGTGCCCAAGCACTTACGAGACTACGCTGGCATCGATGAGGATCACAAGGTGGTATTCATCGGAATCGGCGACAGGGTCGAAGTCTGGAGCAAGGAAAATTGGGACGGATATAACCGCTCCCTCTTCAATTTGGACGCGGTCTACAACGCGACCGAAGAGCTGGCGAGCCTGCGCGCTGCCGGATCCGTTCCAGTAGAGTCGGGCGGCCGTTGAACCGGCCTTACCACGTACCGGTCCTTGCAGTCGAGATATTAGAATTACTGGCCCCGAGACCGGGCCAGACAATGATCGACGGTACATTCGGCGGCGGCGGCCATGCGTTCCGCCTGGGCGAGGAACTCCAGCCGACGGGCCGGCTGATTGTTATCGACCGGGACCCTGCTGCACTGGCTGCATTGGAAGAGGCGCATAGCCGTCTTGCCGCTCTCTCCCTCACGATTATACCAATTCGCGGTAACTTTCGCAAGTTATCAGACTTGCTGGACGAGCGGGAAATTCCTATGGTAGATGGGATTCTGCTCGATCTGGGGGTCTCGTCACATCAACTGGATGCGGGAGATCGGGGTTTTTCCTTCCGCGCCGACGCTCCGGTTGATATGAGGATGGATCCTGAATCGGGCGAGACCGCCGTGGAACTGCTTGCCCGCCTGGAAGAAAAAGAGATAGCCCGGCTGCTATGGGAGTATGGCGAAGAGCGCTGGGCCGCACGCATCGCTAAATTCATCGTCGAACGCCTGGCGAAGGAGCCGATTCTTACGACGAAGCAGCTTGCCGATGTCGTGTCCGCCGCGATTCCAAAGGGAGCCCAGCCGCCGGATACTCATCCGGCGACACGTACTTTTCAAGCGCTTCGAATCGCTGTGAACGACGAGCTTGGCGCGCTCCGCGACGCGCTGGATGCAGGCGTGGCGCGGCTTGCGCCGGGCGGGCGCATGGCGGTGATTTCGTACCATAGCCTTGAAGATAGAATTGTAAAGCAGGCGTTCGCGAGGCTTGCCGGGCGCTGTCAGTGCCCGCCCGGCCTGCCGATGTGCCAGTGCGGCGCGAAAGAGGTAATCAAGATTGTGACGCGCAAGCCGGTCTCTCCCTCGCAAGAAGAGATAGCCGGAAACGCGCGCGCCCGAAGCGCAAAGCTCCGGGTCGCGGAAAAGCTGTAGGGTCGCTGGGTCGTCGGGTCGTCGGGTCGTCGGCCTATTGTCTTCCGACTTCCGAATTCCGACTTCCAATTTCCGACTTCCGACTTACGAATTCTACATTCTAATGAAAGGCAGGAGGATTAGAGGGTGGCAATAGCCCAGAGATCGTTTTTGGCCGCGACAGCCGTGACGGCGCGACCTGTTTCGAGGCCGAATCGAACGGTAAGAAAGCCAACCCCCATAGCGACGCCACTCCGACGACCGGCACGACCCGGCGCGCGGATGTCGGTGGCGCCGCTCCTTCGGCCCATGCTGGCCGCCACTCTGCTCACGACAACGCTTGTCTCGTATCTTTCCGGTCATGCCCAAATGACCAGCGCGGGATATCAGCGAGTAAAGCTTCAGGTGGAGGAGCGCAATCTGCGAGCGGAGCTGAATCTCCTTCAGGCCAGTAGAAACGAGCAGGGCAGGAAAGACACCATCGCGCGATGGGCGGATACGCGCGGCTTCGTTATGCCTGCCTCGGAGCCTATGGTCCTTTCATCGACGGCTTCATCGACGGCTTCATCGATGGCTTCCAGCGTGCGTTTAGCGGCGCTGCCGGCTACACATACTTTAGCCGGCAGCCCGCAAGAAGGACGGTAGTATCATGGCGATTCCTTTCAGGCAGCAGGATCAGATCAAGCATCGAATTGAGCGGTTCTTTCTACTGGTCGCCGCGTGCTACCTCGTTCTCATAGCCCGCCTGGTGTACCTTCAGGCGATTCACGGCGGCTATTTCCGCGCGAAGGCCGAGGCGATTCGCGAGGAAAAGATTCCGCTTCGCGCCCAGCGCGGCGACATTCTTGCCCGCGATGGCAAGCCGCTTGCGGTAACCACTCACGTGGGAGTACTAGTCTGTGATCCAACGATGATCAAGGACCCGGCGAAGACCGGGACGCTGTTGGCGAGCCTGCTCAATGTTCGGCCCGATGAGATTGTCCCGCTTGTATCGCCGCAGATGCGACCGAACGGCAAGCCCTCGCGCAACGTTGTCGTGCGGGAACGGCTCGACCCGGACCAGATGCGGGCAGTCAGGGAAGCGAAAGGGCGCAGGGGCGAAGCGAAGCTTCTCGAAGGCATAAATATGCTGGAGAAGCCGGAGCGCAGCTATCCCACCGGCAGCGAAGCTGTGCACGTCGTCGGGCTGCTGACCAGTTCTACCGGCGATAGGATGCGCGGCGGGATGGGGCTGGAGCAGACCTGCGATCGCTTGCTGGAGGGCGCCGACGGATATGTAAAGACGGAAGTGGATCCGCGACGGCGGCCCATTCCCGACACCCAGCAGGTTCGAGTGGACGCCGCTGATGGACGCGACGTGCGGGTAACGCTCGACTCCACGATTCAGCACATCGCGGAATCCGCGCTGGAAAAGGCGTGCAATGAGTTCCTGCCCGACAGCGCCGCGGCCATCGTCCTCGACCCGAAGACCGGGGACGTACTGGCGATGGTGAGCAGCCCGACGTTCGATCCGGCCCACCGGGAGCAGATCGCCGGCCCGAACGAGCCGTCCATGAATCGCGCGCTGACCCCGATCGAGCCTGGCTCGACCATGAAGATATTGACGGCGGCGGCGGCGCTTCAGGAAGGCGCAATCACAACCTCCAGCACGTTCCACTGCGACGGCAAGCTGCTCCTGGGCAACAAGACGATCAGCGATGCCGAGCACGGCAAGGCCGGCGGCGGTCATGGCGACGCGAATATCCGAACCACAATCTCCGAATCGTGCAACGTCTGTACCGCGCAGATTGGCATGAGAGTCGGTCTCGCCCGCATGCAAAAGTATCTCGCCGACTTCGGTATGCTCGATAAGACAGGCGTGGAGCTCACTGCGGACCAGCGAGGCTCCCTGGGACAGATTCCCGGCGGCCAGCGGGGCGATACCTATAAGGTGGCGCGTGTCGCGTTCGGCCAGTCGGTAATGGTTACGCCGCTTGCTATGGCGACCGCCTATGGCTGTATTGCGAACAAGGGCCTGTTGGTCCCGCCGCGATTGGTTATGAGCTATCAGGACGCGGCCGGCAGGACCATTAAGCAGCTTCCAGTCCGCGCGGGCAGGCAGATCCTAAAGCCCGAGATTGCCGCAACGCTTACCTCGCTTCTGGAACAGGTCATCATCTCGGGCACGGGCAAGAATGCCGCCAACGTGCCGGGATACACCGTAGCGGGCAAAACCGGCACGGCCCAAAAGGTGAAGCGCGGCGTGCGGGGTTATTCCGGTCAGTTCATCGCATCGTTCGTCGGCTTTCTGCCGGCCAAAAATCCGCGCGCGGTCATCTACGTCATGGTGGACAACCCCAAAGGCGGAAAGCACTTCGGCTCGCAGGTAGCCGCGCCGGTCTTCAAGTCCATCGGCCGGCAGTTGATGTGGTATTGGAAAGTGACGCCCGACGACCCCGCGTCACTTTCGCAAATCAAGACCGCCCTGCGGTAATCAATCGTGTAAGGGCGGACCTCGTGTCCGCCTTCATTCTTCCCCGGACCGTCCCGACACGGCCCAATAATCCGCCCGCCGTATCACGTGCCATAATATGCAAAAGTATCTCCTCACCGCCTACCCACCCCCCGGCCCCCTCCCGGGACGGGAGGGGGAGTTTAGGGGAAGGTTCGAGGCTTCGCCCAGTAACCCCCTCGTTACGAAGAAGGGGGTTTGGGGAGGTGCGAATCGCCCCCTCCTTACGAAGGAGGTGGTTGGGGGAGGTATCTTACAGGTCCATTCATGCTTCTTTCTGAAATTGCGGTCGGTCTTTCCGGTCCGTCCGCTTCCGAAAACTTAGACGTCGAAATCAAGGGAATCTCGCACGATTCGCGCGAGGTGAAACCCGGCGATCTCTTTGTCTGCCTTGTCGGCGAGAAGTCGGACGGTCATCGGTTCGCTGCCGATGCCCTTGCGCGCGGCGCGGCGGCACTGGCGGTGCAGGCCGGATTTGAGGCAGGGATAACCGTGCCGGAAATCACCGTGCCCACAGCCGTTGTGCCCGATACGCGCAGGGCGCTGCCGATTATGGCATCGAGACTCTTTGGCAATCCTTCCGCGAGCATGAAGCTGGTCGGCGTTACCGGTACGAACGGCAAGACGACCACAACCTTCATGACAGCCGTGATTTTGCAGGCTGCGGGAATGAGGGCCGGCACCATCGGAACGCTCGGCGCATACCTTGGAGACGAAAAGCTGCCGTCGGAGCACACCACCCCGGAAGCGGACCAATTGCAGCAGCTTCTGGCGGAGATGCGCGACAGGGGAGCGGATGCGGTCGTGATGGAGGTGTCGTCGCACGCGCTTGCCCAGTATCGCACCGACGCCTGTGAGTTCGACGCGGCGGCCTTTACGAACCTGACGCAGGACCACCTCGACTATCATGGGACGATGGAATCGTACTTTGAGTCAAAGCTGCGTCTCTTTACCGAGTACCCGAAAACGTCCCCTAAACAATTTGCGGCCTCGATTAATCTGGATGACACATACGGCCGGCGATTAGCCGACGCTTCGAGCGGGCGCGTGCTCACCTACGGGATTCAGAGCGCCGCCGACATTCGCGCGGAAAACGTGCGGATAGGACCAAGCGAAGTCCGTTTCCAGGCTCGCATGCCCACCGGGAAGTTCGATGCGCGGCTTGTGCTGGGAGGAGCTTTCCAGGCGTACAACGCTCTCGCGGCAATCGGCATCGGAATTGGCTTTGGCATCGCACCGGACGTAATCGCCGAGGGCTTGTCTTCTCTAAAGGCGGTGCCGGGACGATTTGAATCGGTGCCGACCGGACGGGGATTCCACGTCGTGGTGGACTATGCCCACACGCCGGACGGGCTGGCGAACCTCGTGTCGTCGGCGCGGCGGCTGAACCCTGCGCGAATCATTCTCGTATTTGGTTGTGGCGGCAACCGCGACCGCACCAAGAGGCCGATCATGGGCCGCACGGCGGCCGCGCAAACGGAAATTGCCGTCGTCACCTCCGACAACCCGCGCCACGAAGAGCCGCAGTCCATCATCGATGAGATACTGACCGGCATGCAAAACGCCACGGCCCGGGTGCTGGTGGAGCCGGATCGCCGCGCCGCCATCTCGCTCGCAATCGGGGAGGCTCGCGATGGAGACATCGTGCTCATCGCGGGCAAGGGCCACGAGGATTACCAGATCGTTGGGGACAGCGTGCTCTCTTTCGATGATCGCCTCGTTGCGCGAGACATTCTTGCGGCAGTGGGCGCGCCGTGAGCGTACGCACTTGAGCGCGAGCGGGATGACGGGGTCCATAGCGGCGGGATTTGTAGCCGCATGCGGAGTTGGAATCGCGTTCGGCATGCCCGTGATTCGCGCCCTGAAGAGGCTGGGCGCGTCGCAGTCGATATCGATAGACGCCCCGGCGGCTCACAGCGCCAAGCAGGGCACGACGACGATGGGCGGCCTGCTTATACTCTTGGGCTTGCTGTTTCCGGCGCTGGCCGATGTCGCGCTCAACCCGGCGCACCTGACCGAGCTGGCGCTACTGGGATTAACGCTTGCTTTCGGCCTGATCGGTTTTTTGGACGACCTCCTCATCGCCCGCCATGGAAAGAATCTCGGCCTGAAGGCGCGCCATAAGCTGGCGTTTCAGTTTCTATTCGCCGGCGTTTTTGTCTGGTGGCTTGCCGCAGCGGGTGTTCAAGGCCGCACTACGATGCTCGGAATCGGCAGCTACTGGGCCGACCTGGGAGTTTGGTACTATGCGCTGGGCGTGCTGTTCATTGTGGGCATGTCCAACGCGATCAATCTGACGGATGGCCTGGACGGCCTTGCCGGGGGGGTGTCCATGCTGCTGGCTCTCGCGCTGGCGGGAACAGCAGCGGTCTCTCCCGCGACGGCGCAGGGCTGGCTTCCGCTATTCGGCGGAGCGCTCGCGGGGGGATGCGCGGGCTTTCTCTGGTTCAATGTTCACCCGGCGCAGGTGTTTATGGGGGATACGGGCTCGCTCGCGCTGGGGGCGGCGCTCGCGGGCATGGCGATGCTCGGCAAGACTGAAGTGGCCTTTCAACTTTACGCGCTCGTTCCCTGGGCGGCCACGTTTTCCGTTATCATTCAGGTAGTCGTTTTCAAGGCGCGCAGGCGCAGGCACGGCCTGGAGTACGCAAAAGCGAACCGCGTCTTCCGGCGCACGCCGCTGCACCACCATTATGAAGAGTGCGGCCTGCGCGAGACCAAGATAGTCGGACGTTTCTGGCTGGCAACCGCGCTGGCCATCGCCGGAACACTTGCCCTCATCGCGGGCCGTTGAGAGGCTCCGCCATAATAAATATAATGAACAGGATGGCGAGAGGGCGCTCTCCGGTTTTTATGACGTTCATCATGTTTATAATGGCTAACAATTCTGGGGAGTAAAATGAAGTGACTATGACCCTAACCCGAAGCGAGTTTGCGAATCGTCGCGTTGCGATTCTGGGCATGGCACGAACCGGATTGGCCGCGGCGCCCGTCCTGCGTGACCTTGGAGCAGAAGTCCTGCTCTCCGACTCGGAGAGCGCGATGCGATTGAACGGCAGGTTCGAGGAGGCGCGGGGCCTTGGCGTGGAGGTGCGCTCCGGCGCGACCCCCACGGAAGCGCTCGATGATGCTGAGATTGTGGTGCCGTCGCCCGGCATCCCGCGGGATGCTCCGATTCTCCAGCTGGCCCGGCTGCGCGGCATGTCCATACTATCCGAGATCGAGGTAGCCTACCGCATCTGCCGCGCGCCGATTCTCGCCGTTACGGGCACCAACGGCAAGACGACGACGACAATGCTGCTGGGCGAGATTCTACGCGCTGCGGGCCGGAAGACCTGGGTTGCCGGCAACATTGCCGCCGATGAGGTGAAGCAGTCTCTCATTACGGCTGCCTCTCAGGCGGAGCCTGAGGACGTCGTCGTCGCCGAAATAAGCTCGTTTCAGCTTGAGTGGGTGGAGCAGTTCCGACCAGTCGTCGGCGTCCTCACGAACATCACTCCGGACCACCTGAATCGCCATCGGTCTTTCGCCGAGTACGCGTTCTGCAAGGAGCGGCTCTTCGCCGCGCAGCGGCATGACGACGTAGCGGTGATAAATGCCGTGAACGCCCCCGCGCGAGGAGTTGGGAGCCGGGTGAATTCGCGCCTGTTCTGGTTCGATCGCGGCAACTGCGGCAGGACGGATTCCGCGTGCGTTCAGGGCGGGCGAATCGTTGTACGGTGGGACGGCTCGGAGTATATCCTCTGCCGTGTCGATGAGCTGCAAATTCCGGGGATGCATAACCTAGAGAACGCGCTCGCGGCTGCCGGCGCGGCCATATCGTTCGGCGTGGAGCCGGAGATCGTTGCCGAAGCGCTGCGCTCTTTCCGGGGCGTAGTGCATAGAATGGAGCCGGTCGCGACGGTGGGCGGGGCGCTCTACATCAACAACTCGATGTGCACCAACGTCGATGCCGCGGTGCGCTCGCTGGAAGCCTTGAGCCGGCCGGCGGTGCTCATTGCCGGCGGCGCGGACAAGAACAGTGACTTCGGGCCGCTCGGTGCGGCCATCACGCGGAGCAGCGACACCGTGCGGCATCTCGTGCTCATTGGGCAGGCGGCCCCGCTTATCGAATCGTCGGCGCGCGCCGCGGGATTTGACGCGATTACGAATGCCGCTACGATGGATGAAGCGGTCTCCATCGCGGCCACCTACGCCCAGGTGGGCGACGCAGTAATGCTCTCGCCCGCGTGCGCGAGCTTCGATATGTTCGCGGATTTTGAGGCGCGGGGTGAAGCCTTTCGGCGCGCGGTCCGCGATCTCGGACCATCGGATGCAACTGGTACAACGGTTGCATCGGGTGCATCTAATTCGCGGCAGTCCAACCGGATGGCCGGTTAGATGGCCGGCGTAATGGGCCGGCGGCGCGTTCTGACCGATCACCTCCTGTTCCAGTTGACGCTGACGCTCCTCGTCGTCGGCGTCGTCATGGTCTACGACTCGAGTTACGTCCGTTCCATCGACAAGGTGAACGATGGGTTCGTGTTTCTGAGACGGCAGGCGATATTCGCGGGCATCGGCCTTGGGGCGATGGTCTTCATGATTCGCTACGGCTATTGGCGGCTGCGGGCGCTCGCGGCCCCGCTGCTGATCGCCTCGCTGCTGCTGCTCATCGCGGTATGGATTCCACACATCGGGATTCATAAAAACGGGGCGAGCCGATGGATCGACGTCAAAGTGATGCAGTTCCAGCCCTCCGAGCTCGCCAAGCTTGCGCTCATCATCTATCTAGCCGGGCTGCTGGCGCGCGCCGTGGACGGCAGAAGCGTCAACATCCGCAGTTTTATGGATGGTCTTCTGCCCCCGCTCTTGGTGGTTGGTCTTTTCGTGCTGCTGGTGGAGCGCGAGCCGGACCTGGGCACTGCCGCAGTAATGGCGCTAACGGCGATGACGATGTTATTTCTTGCCGGCGCGCGCAAGAGCCACCTCGCGGCAATTTCCGTGGTCGGAGGAGTGCTCATGCTGGCTCTCTCAATGACGCACGGGTTTCGCGGCGACCGTCTGAAGACATTCATGAATCCGGAGGCGGACATACGCGGGAAGGGCTATCAGACAGCGCACGGTCTACTCGCGGTAGGGTCCGGCGGGCTAAGTGGAATGGGATTCGGGGCGGGCCGGGAGAAATACTACCTCCCCGAGGCCAATACGGACTTCATTTTTGCCACAATTGCCGAGGAGACCGGATTGTGGGGCAGCACGCTGGTAGTAGGGCTGCTCTTTCTTACAGGCTGGCGCGCCGTGGTGATTGCCCGCCGTACCAGGGACACGTTTGGTGCTATGCTGGCCGCCGGAATCGCCGCGATGATAAGCTGGCAGGCGATTATCAATGTTGGCGTGGTTACAGGCACGCTGCCCGCGACCGGCGTGCCCCTGCCGTTCATCTCGTTTGGCGGCACGTCGCTCATCCTGACCCTTGCGAGCGTGGGCATTCTGCTGAATATCGCGCAGCACCCCGAAGGCAGGCGGCTGGAGCACTCCGCGCCGCGTCCTGCGGATCGGGACGGTGATCGTAAGTTTCTCATGCCGGCAGTTAGGCAGTGAGGGCAGTGAGAATTGTTGTCACGGGCGGCGGAACGGGCGGCCACATCTATCCGGCGCTGGCGGTCGTGGAGGCGGTTCGGCGGCTCGATCTCGGCGTCGAATGCGCGTTTGTCGGCGGGACGCAGGGCATGGAGGCGCAGGTTGTCCCTCCTACCGGTATCCGCTTCGTGGGCGTTACCACCCGGAAGCTGCGCAAGTTGGTCTCGCCGGGTACCCTCGGAGCGCTGCTCGCGCTTATGAAGGGTTACGGCGAGGCATCGCGATTCCTCCGGGAGTTCAAGCCCGGCGTGGTTGTATCTACCGGCGGGTACGTAGCGGCTGCGACCGCCATCGCCGCCGCGCGCCGCCGCATTCCGACCGTCGTGCTCGCTCCCGATGCGGTGCCGGGGCGCACTAACCTGCTCGTCAGCCGCTGGGCGACTCGCATCTGCATTATGTTCGAGGAGGCGCGCTCTGCGTTTCCCTCAGGCAAAGTCGAATTAACGGGCCTGCCGATTCGCGACGGAATCGTGAGCAATGAGTCGCCGGCTTATGCTCGGGAGCAGCTAACTCTAGATCTAACTCGCTTTACGGCGCTAGTGACGGGGGGCAGCCAGGGCGCGCAACGGCTCAATGAGCTGGTGCGAGGCGCGCTGCCGCTGCTGCCCGCCAATGTTCAGGTACTGCACCAGACCGGATCAAAAGACGCCGAACAGACGACAAAATGGGTGGTGGGTAGCGCGGGCTACGTCTCATTCCCGTTCCTGGATTTGCGGCAGATGCCGCTTGCGTATCGAGCCGCGAACCTGACGATATGCCGGTGCGGAGTTGGCTCGCTTGCGGAAGCAGCCGCGAACGGCCTTCCCGTGTTGATGGTTCCGTTGCCCAGCGCGTATGCCGATCATCAGACGCACAACGCGCGGGCAATGGAGCAGGGAGGCGGTGGAATCCTGCTGCCCCAGGCCGAATTGACATCCGAGAGGCTCGCCGCGCACGTTACCGACCTGCTTGGAGCATCGGATCGTTTGTCCGCTATGGCCGCTGCAAGCCGGGCGTTGAGCAGGCCCGATGCCGCGGAGCGGGTGGCTCGAATAGCTTTGGACGCCGCAATTTGAATCGCGTACATTTTATCGGAATTGGCGGAGTGGGGATGAGCGGCCTGGCGCAGGCGCTGCTCTCCCGCGGCATGCATGTTTCGGGGTCCGATCCGCAAACCAACGCGGCTACGGAACGGCTTGTGCGCCAGGGCGCAACGATATTCTCCAGGCAGGCGGCTGAGAACATCTCGGCTGCGAAACCCGATCTCGTGGTCGCGACCGCCGCGATTCCAAACGCCAACGCCGAACTGGCGGCCGCGCGCAGAACTGGGATTCCAATCGTATCGCGCGCGGAATTCCTGGGCCGGCTGATGGCCGAGTATGCCGGGCCGACCGTGGCGGTCGCGGGCACGCACGGCAAAACGACGACCACGGCGATGGTCGCGGAAGTCCTGCTGTCCGGCGGACTCGATCCGACGGTTCTGGTGGGCGGCGAGTACGCGCCAATCGGCGGCAATGCGCGAATCGGAGCCGGCCCGGTCTTTCTTACTGAAGCGTGCGAGGCGTACGATTCCTTTCTTTCGCTACGCCCGCAGATAACGGTTCTTACGAATGTCGAAGCGGACCATCTGGACCACTTTGGCACGGAGGTCGCGGTCTTCGCGAGCTTTAGGAAGTTTATTATGCAGACCACCGGAACGCTGATCTGGTGCGCCGAGGACTGCGGCGCGCAGCGAATGGCGCACTACGAACTCCAGATGGACGAGGGACCCCGGCGCGTCTCTTACGGATTCAAGCCGTACGGCCTGAGCAGCGTGTGGGCGGAGAACGTCCGGCAGGAGGGTGGGGGATCGTCGTACACTCTGCGCATTTCAGTTGATGGCGAGACACGGCAGGAATCGGTAATGGCACGGTTGAGCATTCCGGGAATGCACAACGTGCTCAATTCGCTGGCCGCTGCCGCTGTTGGAATCGAGGCAGGAGTATCGCTGGAGGCGATTGGACGCGGCATCGGGGCATTCTCCGGCACGGGCAGGCGGTTCGAGATCCTGGGCGACACGAACGGTGTACTGGTAATCGATGACTATGCGCACCATCCCACCGAGATTCGCGCGACGATTTCGGCTGCGCGCGCCGCCTATCCCGAACGACGGCTCGTCGCGGTCTTCCAGCCGCACCTCTACAGCCGGACGCGCGATTTTGTGGATGGATTTGCCGAATCGCTTGCGGGGGCCGATGTGATTCTGCTGACCAATATTTACGCCGCGCGCGAAAAGCCGATTCCCGACGTGAACGTCTCGGATCTGACACGCAAGATAGCGGAAATCGTCCCGGCCAGAACAGTGCTATACCTGCCAACTAAGCCTGAAGTGGCGGACGCGCTTAAATGGGTCTGCCGGGAGGGCGATCTCGTCATTACGATGGGCGCGGGCGATATTCGCGAGGCGGCCGAGGAGTATATGCGATTGAGCGGAGCCACGGTATGAATCGATACTACTCTGCACCGCACCGGAGCGTTAGGCAATCGACACAGAGCGGGCGCTCGTCCGAGCCTGCGCGCCACAAGGCGCGCCGCCGGGCCGGCAAGCGTACGCCGATTCTCTCTCGCACCCGGCTGCGGGTTTTCGCTTGGTGCCTGGCTCTGGTGGCCGCCGCTTGCTGTGTGACAGGCGTATATCGGAGTCCTCTTGTCGCCGTGCGGCATGTAAGCATAACGGGCCTGGGCGGCCTGCTGCCGGAAGAGGCCGCCGCGGTGCAGAATGCGGCGGCATTGCCTGCGGGCACGAACATTTTCCATGTACGGACCGGCAGGATGGAGGGCGCTCTCTCTCGCGTGCCTTCGGTGGAGAGCGCGCGTGTTGCGCGCCGCCTGCCAGATCGTGTGGAAATCAGCATCGTTCCGCGGGTTCCTGTGGCGATTCTTGCATGCGCGGGCACGCGTTGGGAGCTCGACGCGGCTGGTTTCGCGATTCGCGCTGCCCGTCTGGAACGCAAGCTCGTTGAGATCGCCCTTCCGTTCGATTGCAGCATTTCGGCGGGTCAGCATGTGGACATTCCGGGAGTCGCGGGTGCGCTTGTCGCCGCGGCCCTCGCGACTCACGGCACGCGGCTCGAAATCGCCAAAATCGAGGTTGACCAAAACGCGGATATATGCTTAAATATGGCAGACAAGGTTGCAATTCGTATCGGACATACGGATAAGCTCGATACGAAGCTCGCGCTCGTTCGCCGCATCTATGAAGAGAGGCCGGACATCGGCGCGGAAGTCGAGGCCATCGACCTCCGCTGTCCGGACGCTCCAGCCTGCCTTCCTCGCGGAACCGCACAGCATGCAAGTGGATTGACGCAGGGAATTGCTGCTCATCCCGCCGATTTGCGTAAGAATAATGCACCATCCGTTCTCGAACCGACCACTTCCAATAACCATCGCGAAATTGTATCAACTCAAGATTCGACAGAGTCAGCGGTCAGGCCGCGCGCTTCCCGCATCAGCACCCGTTCTTCTCGTTCCGCGCATCCTAAGCGCTCCGTGCGTTCATTACTGGCCGGGGAGCAGGCGGCGAGCGAGCAGCCGGAGGTGCGGCGTTGAAGCCGCATTGCGATCTCAATGAATGTCTTTACATCGGGCTCCCGTCAACAGCCGTGGGTGTGGCAGGTAACGGGCCTCTGCTTTATTTTAGGGGTGCTGCTCGCCGGGTCGCTCCAAACGGTGCGCAATATCAATCGCTCGGGGGCCGCGTCGCTTGGCCGTATAGGCTTTATCTCGCCTCGCCCGTCGCAAACGGATGTTCAGGAGACAAAAAAGCTCCAGGACGAGATCTCGAAAGTTCGGGAAGAGAAAACGAAACTGGAAGAGACCCTGGCGAAGGGTACGGGTCTCGCGAAAACGCTTAACGAAGAGCTCCAGAAGACCAAGCTTCTCGCCGGCCTGACGGAGGTACGGGGACCGGGCGTCGTACTAATCATCCAGGACAGCAAAAAAGGGCCGCCTTCCAACCGCCAGTTCGAAAAACCGAACTACATCATTCACGATTACACGCTGCAGCAGGCCATTAACGAGCTCAACGCATCGGGCGCGGAGGCGATCTCCATCAATGGCCAGCGTATTATCTCTCGAACCCCGATTCGATGCGTAGGCCCGACCGCCATTGTAAACGATGTGCGCACAGGGTCGCCATTCGAGATTCGCGCGATCGGGGATGCTGATACGCTGTGGAGCAGCCTGAACCTTCCGGACGGATATATAGACGTGATGTTTCGGGCATACGACCCGGAGATGTGCAGAATCGAAAAGCGCAAGTCCGTCGTGGTCCCCGGCTATACGGGAAGCACCGAAGTGCGCTACGCCAGGCCGATTGAGACGACTGAGAAGAGCGGGAAGCGCGAAGCCAGGCACAACAACGAGGCCGGCCAGGACGACAGAAAAGAGACCGGCAAAGACAGGGAGAATCCATGACCGCCTGGCTTCCAGTTGGAGGTGTTGCGGGCGGCTTTGCGGTTGGCTACGCATGCTTCGCGTTCATGAACGTTCCAGCGGGCGTCGCGAGCGCCTATGCTCCTTACCTGTCGCTCGCAACTCTGGCAGGCCTGGATACCGTGTTGGGCGGGGTGCGCGCGGGGATCGAGGGCCGGTTCCAGGACGACATATTTGTCAGCGGATTCCTGCTTAACACTCTGCTGGCTGCCGGATTGGCCTATCTTGGCGACAAGATCGGCGTGGACCTGTTCCTCGCGGCGGTTGTGGCGCTCGGGACACGCGTGTTCCTGAACCTTTCGCTGATTCGTCGCTACTACCTGACGAAGGCCGCGCTGGGCAAGCGGAAAGAGCAGATATAAGGTATTCAGGTATTCGGGTATTCAGGCCAAACACCTGAATACCCGAACACCTGATACCTGAAACCTGAATCGGAGACTCTGTTGGCGAGACACGATCTAATAGCCGGACTCGATATTGGGACCACCAAGATCTGCTGCGTCGTGGCAGAGGTCGGCGAGAGCGGCGAGATCATTGTGAGCGGCGTGGGCGTCAGCCCGTCCGCCGGATTGAAGGGCGGCGTGGTCGTCGATATCGAATCGACCGTCCACGCGGTCGAGGATGCTGTCAATAAGGCATCGCGCCAATCCGGCCGGGAAATAACCTCTGTCTATGTCGGCGTGACGGGCGAGCATATCACTTCGCTCAACTCGAAGGGCGTCACCGCGATTACGCACGCGGACCGGGAGATCAACGAGGACGATATCGAGCGTGTGAACGAGCAGTCCCGGGTTATCGTCCTGCCGCCCGACCGCATAATCCTGCACGCAATTCCGCGCTCATACTCCATTGACGGCCAGAACGGGATTCGCCACCCCGAGGGCATGTCGGGAGCGCGTCTCGAGGTCGAGACGCATATTGTCACCGGCACCCGCACGATTATCGACAACGTGCAGAAATGCGTGTCACGGGCGGGGCTTGCCCTCGAAGACCTGGTGCTGGAGCCGCTTGCGACCGCTGAGGCGGTACTGCTTCCTGCGGAGCGAAATCTCGGCGTTTGCATGGTAGATATTGGCGGCGGTACGAGCGACCTGGCCATTTTTCAGGGCGGGGCTATCTACTATTCGGCCATCGTGCCTATCGGCGGCAACCACGTCACGAACGATCTCGCGCAGCTCTTCCGCCTGGCGTCGGACGAAGCCGAGAGGCTCAAGATCGAGAAGGGCAGCACGCTCGTGAACTCGATACCCGAATCGGAGACCGTGCAATTAGTGCAGATAGGCAGCGACGAGAAGAAGCTGCTGCCGCGCAGGCTTGTTTGTCAGGCAATCGAGGCGAGGATGCAGGAGCTTTTCGAGTTTGTGCAGAAAGAGATAATGAAGTCCGGCTGCCACAACATGCTGCCCGCCGGTCTGGTTCTCAGTGGAGGCGGCTCTCAGCTCAAAGGAACTGCCGACTGCGCAAGCCACGTACTTGAAATGCCTGTTCGCCTGGGCAAGCCGACGAACATCCAGGGGCTCGGCGATTCAGTCAACAGTCCCGTGTATTCGACAGCCGTCGGGCTCGTTCAGTTTGGCGCGCATCAGGTTTTACACGGGCGCAGCTCCGCTCAATCGGGCAATCCGCTGGGCGGATTTGGGAAGGCGGTCTCGGGTTTCTTCGCGCGTCTCAGAGCGCATTGAGCCATATTCAACATTCAATAGGGCGAATTCATAGTTGAGGGACGAAGACCGAACCGAGAAAGGACCACAGCTGTTCCTTTCGCTGGACGATTCGAGTGTTCCATCCTCCGCAATCATAAGGGGGCATATTCCTATGGCAGGCGCATATAATGGTCGCTACGAAGAGACGTACGGCGCGAAGATTAAAGTGATCGGGGTGGGGGGCGGCGGCACCAACGCCGTCAACCGCATGATCGAATCGGGTCTTGGCGGCGTCGATTTCTACGCGATGAACACGGACCGCCAGGTTCTGAACGTATCTCTCGCGCCGGTGAAAATGGGTCTGGGCGAGAACCTGACCCGTGGGCTGGGCGCGGGGGGAAACCCCGACATCGGTCGCAGCGCCGCCGAGGAGAGCAAGAGCGAGATCAAGAAGGCCATGGAAGGCGCGGACATGGTCTTCATCACTGCGGGTATGGGTGGCGGCACGGGGACCGGCGCGGCCCCCGTCATCGCGGAGATTGCGCGCGAGATCGGCGCGCTGACCGTTGCCGTCGTCACCAAGCCTTTCAACTTCGAGGGGCCGCGCCGGATGCGCCTTGCTGAAGAGGGGGTGGACAACCTCAAGGCGAAGGTCGATACCGTTATCGTCGTCCCGAACGACAAGCTGCTCTCCGTGGGCGACAAGCGGATGACGCTGGTTGAAGCCTTCAAGGTTGCCGACGACGTGCTGCGCCAGGGCGTGCAGGGCATTTCCGACATCATTACAATTCCCGGCCAGATCAACGTCGATTTCGCCGACGTGAAGGCCATCATGCAGAGCGCCGGGTCCGCGCTGATGGGCATCGGCTCGGCGACCGGGGAGGATCGCGCGGTGGTTGCCGCTCAGGCCGCAATCTCCAGCCCGCTTCTTGAAACGAGCATCGAGGGCGCTTTGCGGGTCCTCATTAACGTGACGTCCGGACCGGACCTTACGCTTCAGGAGGCCAACGAGGCCGCGCAGCTCATCAACAATCTTTGCGACCGCAAGGAAGCCAACATTATCTTCGGCTGGGTTTCCGACCCGGCGATGGAGGGGCAGGTCCGCGTCACTGTGCTCGCCACTGGCTTCTCGAATCGCCCGAGTCAACATCCGATCCACACGACGACCACAACCGTGACTCAACCAACGGTGCAACCGCATCCGGGCGCGCGGCCTTTAGACACTCCCGCACTCCAGCGCCAGCAGACTCCGCCCTCTTCGTTTCCGACGTCGGGTCCGGGCGGCGCGCAGCCTGGGCAGCCGACACATCCTGCACCGCCGCCTGCATTCCATTCGGACCAACCTCGCGAGGAGCCCAACGTCAAGACCGCCGGCAATGAAAACGACCTTGATATCCCTGCCTTTCTCCGCAGGCGTTAAAAACTAGCGCTGCCTGTCATAATCGTGTCCCGCTTTGAAATTGAACGGGGGACACGTCAATGCGTACCGAGGCGCGCCTGGCGCAGGAATTATGGATTATATCGCAATTAGATTCTAGGTAATTGTGTCAATTTGAACGAACCTTGTGGCGCGCAAACCGTCTAATCGGATGTAGCGTCCGCTATCAATCTTTTATTAACCAAGGCTTTAATTTACCACTGCTTAAATCAAGCAAGGAGAGAACTTATGTCTTTGCGCATGATCGGTCTGGTCGCACTTGCGGCGGCCGCCATTGCCATGCTGCCCAACAGCGCTCAAGCCAGGCCCAAATATGCTATGAAGGAGAAGGTCGCCTGCGACCACTGTCACCAGAACCCAGGCGGCCCCCGCAATTTCCGCGGCCTCTATTACGGCGCCAACGATCACTCGTTCGACAAATTTGACGAGGTCTTCGAGGCGAAGGCGGCTGGCGTCACACCCGGCACGAAGGGTGGCGAAGCCATGGCGAAGACGCCCGCGTATCCTAACATTACAGGGATTGCCCCCGTATGGCGATACACCGAAAAGAACATCGAAGGAAAGAACGTCAACCTTGCTCGCTATCAGGGACAGGTTGCGCTGCTGGTAAACGTGGCGTCGAAGTGCGGCAACACGCCCCAGTATGCGGACCTCGAGAAGCTGTACGATACCTACAAAGACAAGGGGCTCGTTGTCCTGGGATTCCCAGCCAACGAATTCGGGGCGCAGGAGCCCGGTACCAACAAGGAGATCAAGGAGTTTTGCGAGCTGACCTATAAGGTCAAGTTCCCCATGTTCTCCAAAATCGTCGTTAAGGGCGAAGGACAGGACCCCCTGTACAAGTTCCTGACGAACAAGGAAACTGACCCCACGTTCGGCGGTGATATCGAGTGGAACTTCGCCAAGTTCCTCGTGAATCGCAAAGGCGAGATCATCGCTCGAATCCCGGCGCGCACCAAGCCGAACTCGCCGGAGTTCATCGCGATGGTCGAGAAGGCTCTTGCCGAGAAGGCGCACGCTGAGTAGAAACGCGTCTTTTGAGAAGTGACTGCCCCTCCGGTACGCCAACGGAGGGGCTTTTTGTTTCATTTTGGGGCAAAGACCTGCCCCGAAAGGAAAGAGACCAGATGAGTCGAATTCCGGTCGCGCTGCAAATGTACACCGTGCGCGATGACGCTGCGCTGGATTTCGCTGGTGCGCTCAAAAAGGTGGCAGAGATCGGTTATCCCGGTATCGAGCTCGCAGGGACCGGCGGACTCCCCGCCGCGGAATTGAAGAAACTGCTTGGTGACCTCGCACTCGCGGTCGCGGGGACGCACGTTGCGCTGGCACAAATGGAGAATGATTTCGATTCCGCGCTTGATTACTATAGCAAGTTGGGCGCGAAATTCATTACCTGTCCGTGGCTTCCGGAGGACCGGCGTCAAAGCGGCGACGACTATCGCAGGCTGGCGGACGTGCTAACCGAGGCCGGCGCACGCGCGCGGGAGCGCGGGATTCAGCTCTGCTACCACAATCACGCGTTTGAATTCGAGAGATTTGGCGGAGAGGCCGGGTTCGACATCCTCTTCGGCGCGGCGGATCCCGAACTGGTGAAGGTCGAGCTGGATACCTATTGGGTGGAGTTTGCGGGAGAAAGCGCGGCGGTCTATATTACAAAGTATGCAGGTCGTATCCCGCTCATTCATCTCAAGGACATGACCGGGGGCGAACAGCCGACCTTCGCGGAAGTAGGCGAGGGCCGCATGGATTTCAACGCGATATTCAGCGCGGCGGAAGCTCTTCCGGGCGTCGCCTGGTACATCGTGGAGCAGGACAAATGCGCCCGCCCGCCGCTGGCAAGCGCCCGAATCAGCCTCGATAATTTGAGAAAGTGGGGAAAAGCTTGAGACCAGGAAGGGGAGAAGGGAAGATGGGAAGAAGGGAAGCCGAAGTATTCTTCCCTTCTTCCCTTCTAGACCTTCCTGTACGTGCTCTCCACGCCGTTCGTGCCGTCCGAATAGGAAGCGATCTGATAGTCGCCGAACAGGATGGGGTCCACTGCCGAGAGGCAGAGGTAGGTATTGAAAAGCAGCGCGCGAATCTCGATCTCCGCATGGCTGTTTGCGCGCATCTCGACGACGTGCCGCCACGCGCGCGCGTTGCCGGTCACCACGATTGGGGCTTCGGTCTCATTCGGCAGAACTGAGCGGGCCGTCTGCTGGACCTTCTTGCGGAGGTCGGTCTTGGCATCCCCGCTCAGAATCTCCACTCCCGACTTCTGCCGCTCCAGCAGCCCGTCCGCGATTTTCGCATAGTCGTGCGCTGCTCGGTCGATTCGCTCCTCGAAAAGTGCGTGCAGCTCCGGATCATCCCGATACTCCGGACGCTCCACGAATCGCAGCACTCTCCCCGACACATACCGCTGGCTAAGCTGGCTGTACCCCATGCCGGCCCGGTGCCGCACCAGCTCATGCGTCACGCTGCGGGAGATTCCATAGAACAGAAACGTGAAGTTGGCGTGCTCCAGCACCGACCCGTGCCCGGACTCCTTGATGTTGCGGAAGTAGCGCTCGGCGTTCTCATTGGTCGTACGTTTCGGCGTAAAGCTCGCGTAACAGAGCTGCCCCGCCACCTTGCATAACTGTGTCCCCGGCGGCAGCGGAGTCGGGTCGTCGAGGTACTGCGGAAACCCTAATGCAGGGTCGAACCCCTCCAGAAATTCGCGCATGCTGTCGAGAGAGACGGCTGGTTTCGCGATTAGATGGACACCGGGCGACCGGAGGTAGGGTGTTCCATTCGACGTGGCGAATACAGACGCGGGAATATAGGGATAGCCGGCCTCGCGTCCTTGAACGGTCTCCGGCAGGTCGTATGGCATATAATAGCGCTCCAATTTTAGCGATGCCAACATCGTAGGGACGCTGCTTGCTGCGCCCTGTAGGAAACCCGCGCCGGACTATTCAGGTCGTTAAGGCTCCCATAAGAATGACTTCAAGGGCTTCTGGTCGAAGGATCGAACCTCCGCTACTGCTCCCCTCCCGTTCCGGGAGGGGGCCGGGGGGTGGGTGGCCTCACGCCTAATCCGGGTAGTGGCAGGACTTGTACTTCTTGCCGCTGCCGCACCAGCAGGGCTCGTTCCTGCCCGGCTTCTTCGAGGGAGGGCGCAGATCCTGACGAGGGGGCATTCCCGGCGGGCGCTGAGTGCCGCCGCCGTCATCCAGGCTCATCCAGTCGTTGTAGCGCTTCGGCGGCTCCGGCCGGTTCTCCTCGGGAGACTCCTGCACGAGCTGGATGTGGAACATGAATTTCGCGATCTCGTCCTGGATCGATTGCTGCATGATCTCGAACATCCCGAACGCCTCTTTTTGATAAACCACAAGCGGGTCCTGCTGCGCATAGCCGCGCAGAAAGATTCCCTCTCGCAAATAGTCCATCGAGGCAAGATGCTCCATCCACTTGCGGTTGATAACTTCTAGCGCGACCCGGCGCTCGAATTCTCGCATAACTTCGGCATCGCCCGTAGCCTCCGCGAGCTGCTGCTCCTTGTCGACATAGGCTTTCTCAATCCGGTCGGTTAGCCAGTCTTGAAGCTCCTCTTTCGACTTGCCGCTCAGGTCCTCCCGGCTGCCGTAGAACGAGAGCGGGAAGTACTCTTCCAGCCCTTCGTAAAGCCCATCGATATCCCAGTTCTGTTCGGTCTCGCTCTCGGGACAGAAAATGTCCACGGAATCGGCGATTGTCTGGCGCAGGAAACCGACGATAGTCTCGCGAAGGTCCGCGCCCTCCAGGATTCGGCGGCGTTCCGCATAGATCACCTCGCGCTGCTTGTTCATCACGTCGTCGTACTGGAGTACGTGCTTGCGCGATTCGAAGTAGTGCTCCTCGACCTTCTTCTGCGCCCGCTCGATCATCTTCGAGAGGATGCGCGCGTCCATTGCCTCGTGTTCCGGCCATGAGCGCAGCAGGGGAGACTGTGTGCGATCCCCAAACAGACGCCACAACTCGTCCTCCAGCGAAACAAAGAACCGGCTCGCTCCAGGGTCGCCCTGGCGCCCCGCGCGCCCTCGAAGCTGATTATCGATTCGCCGGCTTTCATGCCGCTCCGTGCCGAGGATATAGAGGCCGCCCGTGCTGCGCACTTCGTCTGCCGCGGCCTTGTGCGCCTCGGGCTCGAGCGTCGTCACTGAATCGAGAATCGAGCCCGGCTTGCCTCCCCGCCGATAATCGCGCAGAAGTTCCGGCCGGTAAACGGGGTCAGGATTATCGTCGTCCTCGCCCTCAGCCTTTTCCGCCAGGTCGTCCGGAACCATTACCAGAGCGTCTTCATGGTCCGGAGTGGACAGGTCCAAAGTGGTGTCCTGTCCTGGTGGGAGCTGCATGTCGTGCGGCTTGCCCCCGAGCAGAATATCTACGCCGCGTCCCGCCATGTTGGTCGCGATCGTCACCGCGCCCTTGCGCCCCGCCTCCGCGATAATAATGGCTTCCTTCTCATGATATTTGGCGTTCAGGACTGTGTGCTTGATTCCGTATCGCAGCGCCTCGTCGATATTGTTGAGGGTTTCGTCATCTTCACCGATCTCCAGCATCCGGGCGACCTCTTTGAGGTTCTCCTCCGCCAGCGGATCGGAATTGATTCCGGCCTCTTTGGCGATGCTGTTCAGCTTGCCCAGCGTCAGCTTGTCGAGGTCGGTGTTGAGCACATTCGTCCACTGCTCGCGCTTGCTCTTGTCGATGCTCTTCGAGGTCTCCATCCGCTGCCGCACCATAGACACGACTGCCAGCACTTGCAGGCTGTTCGCTCCGATGCGGTTGGACACTTTTTCCGACATGTCGATGGAGCGCGTTCCAACGAGGACCGGTTGCTGCCGCGCGTAGAGACCCAGAATCTCTGCCGCGATCCCGCGGAATTTGTGCTCCTGACTCTTATAGATAATGTCGGCCATGTCCTTTCGGACCATGGGCCGGTTGGTCGGGACCATCACCACGTCGAGGCCGTAGATCTTGCGGAACTCGTCCTCTTCCGTCTTGGCCGTGCCAGTCATGCCGGCAAGCTTCAGATAGAGCCGGAACAGGTTCTGGAAGGTAATCGTCGCGAGTGTTTGCGACTCGTGCTTGACCGGCACGCCCTCCTTCGCCTCGATAGCCTGGTGCAGGCCGTCCGAGTAGCGCCGCCCAAACATCAGCCGGCCCGTAAACTCGTCCACGATGATGATCTCTGGCCCCTCTTCGCCGTCCTTCACCACGTAGTCTACATCCCGCTTGAAGAGGGCATGCGCCTTAAGCGAGGCGGTCACGTAGTGCATCAGCTCCGGGTTCTCGGCAAGATTCTGCACGCCGAGCATCTTCTCTATTTTGTTGATGCCGGGGTCGGTAGGATTGACCGTTTTTGCCTTCTCATCCACAAGGTAGTCGATGTTCGGGTTGTTCTTGTCGGAGCTCGGGTCGTCCTTCTCCTGCTGCGTCTTGGCCTCAATGCCCGCGCGCAGGGTGCGAATCACCCGATCCACGCGCCCGTAGTTCTCGGTATTCTCGCCCGACATTCCCGAAATAATGAGCGGCGTGCGCGCCTCGTCAATCAGGATGGAGTCCACCTCGTCGATGATGGCGTAGTGCAGATCGCGCTGGACGAGCATGTCGGCGCTGAAGGCCATATTGTCGCGCAGGTAGTCGAATCCGAACTCGTTGTTCGTGCCATAAGTGACGTCGCAGTCGTACGCCTCCTTGCGCGATACGCGGCGGCAGTAAGTGTAACGCGGGTCCGGGTCCTCGTAGGCCGGATCGAAGATGTAGGAGCCGCCCTCGTCACCGGTTTCGGGGCTCTGCCCCTGGATAATCCCCACGGACATGCCTAGCAAGGCGTAGATCGGACCCATCCAGACTGCGCCGACCTTGGACAGATAGTCATTGGCGGTAACGAGGTGCGCGCCGCGGCCCGCCAGCGCGTTGAGATAGAGCGGCATGGTGGCCATGAGCGTCTTGCCCTCGCCGGTCCTCAGCTCCGCGATTCGACCGTCGTGAGCTACCATCCCGCCGATAAGCTGAACGTCATAATGCCGTTGCCCCAGCGCGCGCCTGCCTGCCTCGCGAACGACCGCGAACGCTTCGGGGAGAATCTCATCGAGCACGTCGTCCACCGCCTTGCGGGTTCGGTCCTTGCGCTCGGCGTCCGACAGACCCGTGAAGTCGAGGGCGTCCATGCTTTTCTGCCACTCGCCCTGCACGTGGGCGCGGAACTCCTCGGTCTTGTCGCGCATCTGTGCATCGGTCAGTTTCTCTATCTCGGGTTCGAGCGCGTTGATCTTGGCGACGACGAGCCGGTAGCGGATGATGTCGCGCTCGTTGTTGTCGAATAGCTTGCGGAGCCAGTCCATAGGGTTATATTCTCAAGAACTCACAAGAATTCAGTAGCGGGTTATTTATGTTGAGCGCCGGGATGCTGGAATGCTGGAAGATTGATCCCGATGCGCTGCATCTGTACAAATTGCGAAACGATGCCGGTTCCGCTTCGCGGAATGACGGCGACTTTGCTTTGATGAGATGTGACCTGGCTCGGCATTTCTTAGCATTGCGGCCACATCATAGCAAAGCCGCCGTCGGCCCAAGGGGGCGGATTCGGCGGCTCAAATCGCGCTCGTAGTATACCATGATCGGAGCGTGGTGTCAAAAAATGCGTTTTGGACGATCTCTTGTGCGTCAACATGAATCGAGCGCCGCTGACGAATGTTTACCATTTGAAAGCCCGCCGCAAATCACATCGGTGACTCGTAAGACAGGGGCGCGGACTGACTGGCCCGCGCCCCTGTCTTATGGTCAGCCGGTTAGGGCTGTTATTCACTGTCAGCAAGTTTATCGTCTTTTTGCTCCCAAAGGCACCTGGGTTCCATTCACTGGAGCTCTATTCACGCGGCCGTTTCCGAATCCAAAAGTTCCGCTTGACGACGTAATCGGGCTCCTACCAGCGAACGGGCCAGCTTGCGGTACCAGGGTCCCGTCGAGCGGGGCGCGTTTCACGCCTCCAAATGTTTGTCCGACTCGGATTCCCGTTGCTGCCCCAAGGGCAAGTGGAACCTGGGTACCATCGAGAGGAGCGCGACTCACGCGGCCCCCATTTCCAAAACCATTGTTCCCGCCTAGAAATAAGCGAGGTACGCCGAAACCAATGCTGTTAATAAAGCCAATACCGTTACTAAAGAAGCCGATATTGCTTGCTGCAACTATTGACCCGCCCAAGCGTCCGGATACTTGAGGGCCGGACTGCGCATGAGCAGATGTAACCAGGAAGCCAAGCGCCGCAGTCGCAAGAATCTGTTTAAGTGTATTTTTCAGCATTGTCGTGTACCTCCAATGTGCATACCGATTTGTAGTTTGCCGCTTCAGGATGCTCCCGGAACGGTGAAAGTTGGTCCTAATCTGCATGGTGCTTATTTACGGGACCGACGCGTAAGACGCCGCGCATTTTCAAGCTGTTCCGTGCTCGCACGCTCGCCAGGCGCAAAAAAAGGCCCCGGACGCGTAAAGGTCCAGGGCATCTCGCGCTGATTCGTAGGTGTTAGAGCGGCGATATCACGTTTGTCGTCGTGCCGTTCACATACTCGATATGGACCTGATAGTAGGAGGTTTTAGACGTAATGGAGAGGCTGGCCTGAGTCGGCAGCTTGGTAATTTTCTCCTGTTTCAGCGGCTTGCGATCCTTGTCCAGCAGCGCGAACGTAATGCTCGCTACAGCCTTCGGCTCGCCCGACCACTTAATGATGAGGCGGTTGTCTTTGTCGATGCGCGCTTCGATGGAGTCGGAAGTGCGCGGTATCGGCTGCGTCCCGTATAGGCTGTTGCTCGCCGTGACAGGCGCATTCCGAACGTTTGCGGACGCTGCTCCGTTTCCTGTGGCGATTTCCGCTTGAGATGTGTTTTCAGTCGATCCCGAACCGCTAAAAGGAGCGAAGAGGCCGGAAGAGCCGACCGCCCCCATGGGCGCGCCATTTGGATAAGCGTGCGCCGCGTTAGGATCGACCGGAGCGCTGTAGGGTCCGTTCGGTCCAAGATAGCCGGATCGAATCCCCTGCGGATTCACAACGAAAAAGGGTACGTCGTAGCCGCCAATGTTCGTTGGGAACCGGGATCCGAGAGGGCGCAGGGTTGGGCCGAATGAGAACCCCGGATTCAGGAATCGGATCTGCGCCTCCGCCGAACATGACGTACCGGTCAGAGCCGAGCTGGCTAATATTAGAGCGATTAGCGCTCTCCCAAGTGATATTCGTTTCATTTTGAGTCTCCTTCGATCGTTTCGTTCTCTTTGTCAGACTCTGATGATTCCCTGTTAGTTCCATTGCCTCGCTCTTTCGCTGTTCGGCGCCCCTCACAGGAATCTTGATATTAGTCTACGAATCTATTGCAGCGGGCTGCTTCTGAATGTCGGACTAGCATGACGGATTCGAATGAGGTGACAAATGGGCAGCAAATCGTGGCGAATCGTGCCCGGCGTTCTGGCGGCAGGGGCCGTATTGGCGCTTGGATCTTTCGCCTTTGCGTATCGCGCGACGCATCCGAAGCGTAGACGAGCCGTTCCGATTAAGGCTGGCGATTCGCTGCCGTTGGAGAATGTTGTCTTCACAGCACGGGACGGCATCCGCCTTTCCGCCTGGTTTCTGCCGTCTGGGAATGCTGCCGGGGCCGTCGGCGGCGTCATACTCTGTCACGGGTTCCCGACCAGCCGCGAGGAGATGCTTCCGCTCGCCCGTCTGCTCCATGTCGCGGGCATGCATGTACTCCTCTTCGACTTTCGGGCGATGGGTTCCAGCGAGGGCGCTCTCTGCACCATCGGCAGTCACGAAGTGCGTGATCTTCTCGGTGCGGTCGATTACATGGTGGGCAGATCGGAGATGGCTGGGCTGCAGCTTGGGGCGTTCGGCAACTCGATGGGCGGAGCGGTGGCAATTATGGCCGCGGCGGAGGACCCCCGAATCGCGGCGGTCGCGACGCATGGGGCCTATGCAACCCTAGAGAGAGCTATCTCGCAGCGCTGCCGGATTACCTTCGGGCCTGCCGGTCCCATGCTGCATCGAGGGGCGATCTGGTGGGGGAGGCGATTCTGGATGACTGTCCACCCGCGCGACGTGGCTCCCGTGCGCGTGATCGCTCGAATCTCGCCCAGGCCGGTGCTGATTCTGCATGGCGCTCACGATCTCACCATCCGGCGCGACGATGCTCGCTCGCTTTATGATGCCGCCGCCGGGCCGAAAGAGCTTGTGATTCTGCCCCGCTCCTGGCATATCTGGGTGCATCCGCGCGACATGAATCTCTACAAAGAGAAGGCGCTCGCTTTTTTCAAAGACAACCTCGCCAACTAAGGGAGACTGCATTTTGGCCGCGCGCTTGAAGCCGTTGGGCTCGTTGACGGTAATTACGGGAAGCATGTTCTCCGGCAAGACGGAGGAGTTGATTCGGCTTGTCAGGCGGGCGATGCACGCGCGCAAGAAGGTGCAGGTCTTCAAGAGCGCGGTAGACGTGAGGTGCGATACGACATTGATTCGAACCCATGACGGATGGCATTTCAACGCTTATGCAGTGCGCGATTCGGCACAGATGGAAGCGCTGGTCGAGGCAGACGTGGACGTGGTGGGAATCGAGGAGGTTCAGTTCTTCGACGAAGCGGTTGTTAGTCTCTGTGTCCAGTTGGCGGACCGGGGAGTTGCGGTATATGCCGCAGGGCTGGACCAGGACTTCCGAGGGCTGCCCTTCAGCTTTATGCCGCGCCTGCTCGCCGTCGCCGAAAACGTGCTCAAGCTCCACGCTATCTGCAAGGTCTGTGGCCGTGACGCAAGTCGGACACAGCGTCTCATTGACGGCCGCCCGGCGGCATGGGACGACCCGACAATCCTCGTGGGCGCGGCAGAGAGCTACGAAGCGCGTTGCCGGAGCTGCCATGAGGTCCGCAATGTTCCCAAAGCGATGCGTATGTCCGGCAACGGGCGCGAAAACAAGGGACCAGTCAATCGCAAGCGGAGACCCGTTGCCGTCATGGAAGGTTCATCGCACCCTGACCTCTTTCGCGATATGGGGACGTAACGGCTCGGACCGAGTGAATGATGTCACACGCTGGAGGGCCTTCGGCCAATCGTCCTCACGGACGAGTAGAAGTGTGGCCAGAGGCCTATTCAGCACGTGTATAGTCGATGAAACGCGGAGCGGAAAGGCTGCGGAACGGATGACAATCCGAACTTAATCCGGTTCCGCGTTGTTTGGCTGGCCATCGTGTCCTTTCCGCCGGATTGGTCTATTCCCGCCGGATTGCGCTGACTATCTCCCAATACCTTTCGTCGCAGTGCGAACTCCGCCCCACGATTCCAGCCGCTCCTGCGCCCTCTTGTTGGCCCGGTTCAATGCCTTTTCCAGCTCGATGCGCGCCTGCTCCATTACCTCGTCGCTGCAACCGGCCTCCACGCGAATCGGCTCTTCGACGACGAGAACGCCCCGGCTGAAAAAAGACGGAATCTCGAATCGATCCCACTGATCGAGCCGGACACCTTTCGAGATCGCCGCTCCGACCGGGACCAAGGTGACGCCGGACTTCTTTGCGAGAAAACAGGCGCCGGGTTTTGCCTGGAATATGGGTCCGCCGGGACCGTCGGCGGCGATAGCGCCGCCCTCCTCCTTTAGTGTTTTAACGAATCGGAGCACCCCGCGCGATTCGCTCGCGAATTCTGAAGCATCCAGTACGCGATAGCCCATCCGCTCAATGAACCGTAGCGTGAGGAACCGGGAGGCAAGACGCCAGCCGGAATAGTCGGGCGAGCGACCGTGGCTGGCGTACAGGCAGAGGTGTTCCGCGTGGAAATAGGTTATCGGCAGGAAGCCCTTCCCATGCCACAGCACCAGCAGCGGACGCTCCTCCGTCCGTTTCAGGAGCCGTAGATTCTCCAGGCCCCACGCGCGGATGTCCATGGTGCTGTCGTATATCCTGAACAGATAGACCAGCGCGCCGGTGGCAATGTAGAGCAGGCCTCGAAAGGCCAGCCCTTTGAGTTTCAGCATAACCCGAACCATTCTTTGGGAAGGTGTTACTGACTGTATAGAAACCTCTCCCAACCCCCTTCCTTCGGCAAGCTCAGGACAGGCTCTTCGTAAGGAGAGGACTTACATATACTGTTGCGAAGGCTCGAATCCTCCGGCCAAGTAAAGTGTCTCCCATCTCCCCTTACGAAGGGAAGAGGGGCCGGCGTTAAGGGTTTGTATGCGGTTAGAAGTTCCGAAGAAGCCGGACGACCGCCGTGGCGAGGCCCGCGAGGGACCCCACAATCAGCAGCGGATACACCAGGAACCAGAGAGGGGACGGGGCCAGGAAAGCGAGCGCGACGGCGCCCATAAGAAGCAGCATCCCCGCCGCGGCCGGCAGTCCTGTCGACTTTCTGCTGCCGACGGACCTCAGGCCGTCCACTATCGGCTCCGGTTCGTCTACTACCGCCTTCGGCCCGTCTTCAGCCATCCGCGGCCTTCTCGATCCGATTCGCGCCCTGCTCGTCGCGTGCTCGAAGGTCCGCCCGCAGCTCCGCGATAGTATCCTCGTACGCCGAAATCTCGTGCAGATGCCGCCGCATCCGCGCGGCGATTCCGCCGCCATACAGAGCTACTCCCCAGAACGCGAGAATCTTCAGCCCCTCGCCGCCGAGCACCGCTGCCTCTCGTTCAGCAGGCGGGGCGATTGTGAGCGCAAATGCATAACAGACATTTACGAGCGAAGCAAGATAGATGCTCATCAGAATTCCATAGCGCATGCAGTTCGAGATGAGCAGGAGGAAGTAGACGTAGAAGAACGGGCTCCGGGTATATCCCGTCATCGCTATCAGCACAGTGACAAGAAGTACGTCCAGGCCGACGGTCAGGTATTTGTAGAGGGGCGAGCATGCCTTGCAAGTATACAGATAGAGCGTGTGCAGCAGGTTTATCGCGACGGCTCCGCCTACAATGCCCGCGTAAGAGGCCGACGAAAGCGTTATGAAACCGTTTCGCCGCTGCCAGTGCAGCACGCCCGCAACGATGGCGAAGCCGAACCAGCGCGCAAGCGCTTTACTCTGCTCGATATGACGTTCGATTTCTCGTTCGTTCATGTCGTCTCTACCGCCGCGAATCCAGTCCCTGCCAGCGGTGCATCCATCCTCCCGGACGCGTGCTTTCGACGACGAAGTAACCGTCTTCCAGGCGCGAGCCCAGCGGGAATCCGTTCTCATCGTTCTGATAGCGGGGAGGCATGATGCCCGAATCGATCAGCGTTTCCAGCGAATTGGGCAACTCGTCATAAGCAAGACGATACGCGTAGATGGCCCGCCCAATGCCCAGACGGCTAAAGTGCGCCTCGTTCTCTCCCTTTACTTCCCGCCCGGCTTCCGGCGGCAGCTTGAGCAGGCGCAGCATTTCGACCGCCAGGGGACTCGCTTCGGCGACCTGATCCGCTGTAGGATAGTGGAGAACGGACCCGCGATATCCCGCATGCGCCGGGAGAGCCTCGCCGTCGCCGGTCGATGCAGAGTTTGCCCGGAACGAAAGTGTGTGCTCTCCCGCCATCAGGGAATACGTACCGAGCAGAAGATCGGCCTCCTCGAACTCCGGCGCGGAAAAGTCAACCGAAGGCAGGACTGTGCTGCCGTCCAATTCGATGTCGAACTGGCCATAGCCCGGCGCCTTGAAAACGACGAGACGAACGGCGCAGCGCCCCTCGTCCTCGACCGAGAAGGGCAGTGTCAGGCGCGCTCCCGGCTCCGCATTTGGCCAGAATAGCGCCGGGCGTCCACCGAAGAACCCCAACGTCTGCACGGCCGGTTTCGCCGAGCCTGTGGCATCCGCCTGCCTGAACGCTCGCACCAGGTAATGATTCTGCCACGGAACGCACCGCTCCGGCCACGGCGGCAGTTGTCCAAAGGGCTTGGGCTCGCCATGCTGATACCAGAAGGCGACGCTGGAAAAGAAGTCAGGCCTCTCGATGAACCATGCATCTTCGGAGTTCGGATGGTTGCCCTTGTGCTCCATGGTCACCTTCAGTGACTTCGTGAATCGGACTGGATCGAGCACGTGCCACCGATAGCAGATTCCTCCGTCACCCGCGCTCCATCCCTCCCAGCACGGCTGTCCGAACCACAGGCTCGTGCGTGGCCGGAACCCCCACGCGTCGTTGAAATAGTCTTCGCTGCCGGTCCCTTGAAGGCTCGGAACCTCCTCGCCGTCGATATAGAAGAAGTCGTCGCCCTCGCCGAACCACCCGTCCTGCGCCGCCGTGATGGTCATCACCGTGCCCACATAGTGACCCCGGCCGGCAAGTTCAGCGATGAGATAGTCGCGCCCCATGGCCGCCAGGTACTCCTGCCGGTAGCGCGCATGGAAATAGGGCGTGTCGGGCGGCAGCGCGTCGAGCTGAACCCAATCGACCTGCCAATAGAGGCCCGATGAGCGATCCATGTTGTCGTTTGTAATCACGATTCGGGCGGATTTTGCGAACGGCATGCGCCAGTAGCAGGTGAGGCTGCCAGTCGGCGAGACCTGCACGGGGAAGCTCTCGACGACTGCCGGCTTCTGCCCGACCGCGAAAATATCTCCGAGAGGCGCTTCGACGCCCGGCTGCTCGCGGTCGTCCCAGTAGATTCGCACGCTCAAGGCGTTCAACTCATTGACGCCGCCCGCGTGGCTGGTACACCAGATGTGATTGATGACGCCCGGTCCCTCGAGGCGCGGCAGCTCGAACACCTGTTCCGGCGCGAGGCGCGTCATGTCGAAGTTGCCGTCATTCCAGTTGGGCTGCTCGTTGCTGGAGATTCGGCGGCTTCGTCCTTGCATCGGGGCAGCCAGCGCGCCAAGCGCATCGCTGAAAAGGGACAAGCGGCTTCTCCTTCACATAACACGCAATCGCACGGCATGACGCAAATAGAGAGGGGCTATCGCGCGGTCTGCCGGATGCAGTAGATTCGCGCGGAGGTGCGAATCATGAGGCGGTCTCCGGCGATAGCGGGCGTTGCCATGCACATATCGTCGTCGGCGAGAGCGTTGGTGCGCTCGACTTCGAATTTGTCGCCGGCGCTCAGGACGAAGGTAACGCCGTCCTCGTTTAGGCAGAACACCTTCCCGTTGTAGGCCCACGGCGACGAAGTGAAATGGAATCCGTTCGGCAGCCGCTCGCGGTCCACGAGCATCGATCCGGTATCCGCCTTGAAGCAGCTCACCATGCCCCCGTCGTAGAGTACGTAGAGCCTGCTGTCATAGAGCAGCGTGCTGGGGTTGTAAGGACCGGAGCTCGGCTTGCTCCACGCAATATACTCGTTTCCGCTCTGGCTCGGCTTGAGCGATATATCGCCGGTCGCGCCTGGCCGGATAGCGTAAATGGGCCGGCTGCGGTCTCCAACATAGCCGGAGCTTATATACAGAAGACCGTTCTCCGCATACGGAGTCGCAATTGTGATGCTGGACATTCCCGTAAGCCACCAGAGGAGCTTTCCGTCCAAATCATATGAGCGGACCTTGCCGCTGCCTGCGGTGACTATCTCAGCTTTGCCGTCGTGCTCCCAGATAAAGGGCGAGGACCAGTTGCTCTTCTCGTCTCGATCTACGCGCCAGATCTCCTTGCCCGTATGTTTGTCCAACGCCAGGAGATAGGACTGCTCGTCGTTGTCGCTCACGATGTAGAGCCGGTCCCGGTGCACGACGGGCGACGCCGCCGTGCCCCAGCCGTAGCGGGTCTTATGCGGCTCGAACCGCTTCGACCAGACAGCATTCCCTTTTAGGTCGTAGCAGAAGACGCCCAGGTTGCCAAAGAGCGCGTAGACCCGCTGCCCATCCGTGACCGGCGTCTCCGAGGCGAAGCTATTCTTGAGATGAATCGAGGTCTTTGGCTCGCCGTGGTGCGCTGTCTGCTCCCACATTACTTTTCCGGTGTTCACGTCAAGACATATCAACTTCCACAAGTGTTCGGTCGAGGGCGGCTTTGGCCTCTCACCGCCGAAATAGAGACCCTTCTTCGGCGGCTCCGATTCGCCGGTGTTCACCACGGACGTTACGAACAGCCGGTTGCCCCACACGATGGGGGAGGACCAGCCTTTGCCGGGGATATCAGTTTTCCAGGCAACGTTCTCGGTTGCAGACCATCGGGTCGGTAGTCCCGGCGAGGACCCCACGCCGGTCGAGCGGGGACCGCGGAATTGCGGCCACTGTTGCAGTTGAGCATTCTCCGGAGCGGCGGGACGACTGTCAAGAATGAGAGCGGCCGTGGCCCATCCGCTGGCCGCCATCGAGATGAACTGGTCCTTGCCGTGCGGGAATCCGCTCTCGAAGTAGGGCTGGAACGGCTTGCTGCGGCTGACGACGTGCCACGAACCGTCTGGAAGCTGAGTGCGCAGCAAAAATGCGATTCCGCGCTGGAACGCAGCGTCGTTTGGGGGCAGCCCGCCCGACATGCGGAGCGCTGTGAGCGCCGAGCCGGTTGCGTAGGCGTCGGATCCCCCGCCCGGCTCCTTTGTATCTGTGCCCGGCAGCTGCGCCCATCCGCCGTCCGAGCGCTGTTCAGCCAGAAGCTCTATTGACGCCTTGCCGATAATCTTCGAATCCGCGCCGGCCTCGGCAAGCCCCATGAGCCGGAACACGCGATCCTCGGTGTCCTTCGTGGCCGTCTGCTCCAGCCACTGCCGCGCCCGCTCGACACGCTGATTGACGGCATCCTTCTGAGCATCTTCGCCAAAAGCCTTCAGCGCGCGAGCCGCGACGAATGTGTCGGTGAATGCGCTGAGTTCGGATGGCGGGCGGTTCGAAGAAGAGTGCCAGAAGCCCTGCGCCTTATCGCGGTCAGCCAGGAATCCTATGACGGCCGCGGTGACTTCGTCACGGCTTGCACCGCCGGATTGCAGCGCGAGGAGGGCATAGCCGGCCCGCGTGACGCCGCCCGGCTGTCCCTTACCCTTGCGGTAAGCCTCCAGGTCGCTTCGCAGATCGGCGGATGTGTGCCGGACCACGGCCTCCACAACATTATTGTCTATCGCCGATGCATATCCATGCGACCGCGCAAGCGCCAGCGTGAACATCGGCACGCCCTGATGATGGCAGGAGAAGCAGGTCGCGTGGCGCGGATATTCGGAGAGGCTCTTCTGCATCAGCGAGAGGGACCGCTCCACGGCCCGCCGTACCTGCTGGGGCGGGCGTGCCGGCGTGTCCGCAAAGGCTGACGAGATTGCCTGCGAGGTGACGAGCGCGCAAATAGCTAAAATTATTCGAAGCTTCATGATGCTACGATTCATCAAAGCCGCCGGAACTCCTGCCCGCCCATCGAATCCGACTGCCGGAATTAGCGATGGGGCAGCTTTTTGACGGCCTTGTGACCGTTCGCGGGAGCGGTTTCATAAACAACCACACGGACGTCGCCAAGACGCTTGCGAGCCAGCAGCTTCTCCGCGCGTTTCGGTACGGTGACGGTATTCGGGTCACCATCGCTGACAAACGGCTCCATCTCCGCGCCGCGCTTCAAACGCTTAATCCAGCCGTCGATGTAGCCCGGCTCCGCGCCGATTCTCAAGACTTTTCGCGCGTCGAAATCCTTGTGGGTTGGCGGGAGAGTCGGGCCGCCCCACGCCCGCAGGATGCATCGATTCTCGTAAGCATTTCCGCTGTCGCTTCCCTTCAACAGCACGCCGAGACGCTCTTTTGTACGAGGCACATACCCCATCGGCAGCGCCATGGTGTCCATCGTCGCCGCGGGGACCCGTTTCCGAACGTAACGAATGCATTCTGCCATCTCCCACGCCAAGGTATGCGCGTCCATTCGGTCCATGCGCCGGTGAGACGTCGAGTGATTCGCGACTTCAAACCCCTCCGTCACCAGAAATTGGAGCTTCTTCGCGTCCTGTCCCGGTTGGTAAAACGGCGTTGGATTCCACTTGGATTGCGGCAGTATGTAGAAGCTGCCCCTCAGCGGCCAATCGGGGTGTGCGGCGTGAAACGTCTCCAAAATCGCCACGGCGCAATCGGGGTCCATCGAGCCGTCCTTGCGGTAATAGAACTGGGATCCGCGCGCGTCGTCGAAGGTCAGGACCACGGGTATTTTGCCCGCCGGAACGTCGATTTTCGCGGTGAGGGCATCCCGCATGTTGATCGGATACCAGCCTGCGTCATGCATCAATTCCAGCTGGTTGCGGAATGCCTCGGAAGGAATGTTGAGACCGTTACGGTCGTAGCGCGCGCCCCCGGATGATACCGCCCCAATGGAGTGATACATGAGGACCGGTATATATCCGACTTCGTTTGGTTGTACCTCCTGCAAGTCGATCTGTAGGTTGATGACTGTTCGCGGGGGCGGCGAGGCGGCCTTTGCGATAACAATTGGAGCGAGTTTTGGCGGGGGAGTGGTCGAAGGAGAAATGGACGTCCGGCAGCCTGCGAATGAGACGACAAGGAGGGATGCGAATGCCGTGACGCCGAGGTAGAAAATAGAACGCTTCACTTGGAATTGGCCTTTCGATAGGGTTCAGTTGACAGAGTGTACTCGCGAACGGGTTCCGGCGTAAAATTGGGATCGTTCCGCTATTCAATGCCGCATTCTGGACTGTTAGCCTGGATTATTCTTATTTCCCGAGTAGGGAGCAACTTCCGCTAAATACTGCGGCGTCGTTTCCATGAATGCGGTGCGCCACTCTTCGCGTGAATAAGCCGCACGCAATCTGGCCGGTTACACGTTTCCTCACCGTGACCAACGGACGACAAATGTCGGCGGCGCGGCGCTTATGAGCGCGATTCAGGCGGTCGCGGCGGCTCAAATACATGGTCATCGTCGAGAACGAGGGCTACTTGCCGGGCCGGGTCAACTTCTCTTCTCGCAGCGTGCCCGGAATCAACGTCCTGGAGTCCCTTCGCGGCAACGATCTGCCGGAAGGGGAGGCGCACTTCGCCCACGATCACGATCAGGCGTCCGGCGGCAGCCTGCCGCCATACCGCTGGAACGCCCGCCTCGCGCACCTGGGCTTTCCGGAATCGGTGTTTACCGTGGGCTGAATAACGCATATAGAAAGCGTGTAGGCCGCAATCTCATCGATTCGTTGACGGTCGGCTTCCGATAGTGTATGCTTAGCAAATAGCGATTTGTGGAGAAGACCTGATATGGATGACGGGTTTGCCGAGGAATCACCCTTGCTGGATCGAATCATAGTGGACCCTGCGATTTTTGGCGGAAAGCCGATTATTCGTGGACGCAGACTCGCTGTTGAGCATGTACTTAGCATGCTGGAAGCAGGCGATTCATGGGATACTATTCTTGAAGGCTAGCCCTGGATGCAGCGCGAAGACATTCAGGCGTGCCTTACAAATGCTCGGCGAATGGTGGCCCGCGAACGAATTGAGCCTCTACTGATTGAGCCTCTACTGATCGAGACAGGGGCGTGAAGCTTCTGCTCGACTCGTGCGTTTGGGGTGGGGCTAAGACGGTTCTCGAGTCCGCCGGACACGATGTCATCTGGTGCGGGGACTGGGACGAGGATACCGGGTACGAACATATCCTCTCGTTTGCTTATCAGGAGCAGCGAGCGCTCATCAATATCGATAAGGATTTCGGTGACCTTGCTGTCCATCAGCGTCAACCGCACTGGGGAATCATCGGAATCGTAGGCTTCGGTGGCCGCCAGCAGGCAACTGTTTGCCAGGTTGTTGTCGAGCAGTACGCTGAGGACATGCTTGCGTGCTCGATCATTACTGCTGAGCGCGGACGAGTACGGATTCGGCGTACGGATTGAGACTGCAAATCTCTTGCCCGTCTGCCGCAGCCAGCCGGACTATTCGATTGTCGGACCCAGCACCCGCTAAATTGCCATTGACTTTACCGATACTTTTAACTATTATGTATGTCATAAGTGAGAAGTAGTTCGCGCACCCGTTATCGGGAACGAATCGGTTTGAAGCTTTTGAGAGCGAGGGAGTGAGCCATGTTAGATTTCCAGCTTGGGCAGCATACTGACTGTGACGGCGTGTCGCGCAGGGATTTCCTGCGTGTAGGGGGTCTCTCCGCGCTCGGCCTCACGCTTCCCGGATTCCTCAAGGCCGCCCAGGCCGCGCCTAACCGGGCCGGACAAAAGGATATCTCCTGTATTCTGCTCTGGATGGGGGGTGGGCCGAGCCACATAGACACCTTCGACCCCAAGCCGGACGCACCCCAGGAGATTCGGGGCGAGTTCAAGGCGATCCCGACCAATATATCAGGCATTCAGCTCAGCGACAAGCTTCCCAAACTTGCGCAGCAGATGGACAAATTCTCAATCCTGCGGTCTGTGACTTCGCCGGACGGCACGCACGAGACGGCCACGCACTACCTGCTCACCGGCTACCCCTTTACGCCCGCCGTCGAATATCCCGGTTATGGCTCCGTGTACGCCCGCGAGAAGGGCGCGCTGAGCGGCATGCCTCCCTATGTCCTCTTCGGCGGAATGCAAAGCCTGAACAATCACGGCGGCGGCGGATATATGGGGTCGGTCTACAACCCGTTCAACATCAGCGGCGACCCGAACAACCAGAATTTCAGCGTGCAGGACGTGGCTCCCCCGAACGGGGTAGACATGGATCGCGTCGCGCGCCGCCGCACCATTCTGGAGGAGCTGGACACGTTCCAACGCAAGGCGGACCGCCAGCAGAAGATCGTCCAGACCATGGACGAGTTCTACCAGCAGGCCTATAACCTCATCACCTCCCCGGTTGCGAAGAAGGCATTCGATCTGAAGTTGGAGGACGCGAAAACCCGTGACCTGTACGGACGGAATCACTTCGGCCAATCATGCCTCCTTGCGCGACGGATGGTGGAGGCGGGCGTCCGCTTCGTGACCGTCAACTATGGCGGATGGGACACGCACGAGAACAACTTCAACTCCCTCAAGAACAACCTTCTGCCCACACTCGATCAGGGCTACGCCGGCCTGCTCCAGGACCTCAAGCAGCGGGGCATGCTCGACAGCACGCTGGTTGTCTGGATGGGAGAGTTTGGCCGAACGCCGAAGGTGAACGCCTCCGCGGGCCGCGACCATTGGCCGAACGCGATGTCGGTCTGCATGGGCGGCGGAGGCGTGAAGGTGGGACAGGTGGTCGGCTCATCTAATGAGCGGGCCGAAGTGCCGAAGGACCGCCCGATTCGCGTCGAGGACGTAGCCGCGACCATCTACAAGGCGCTCGGCGTGGACTATGAGAAAGAGTACATGAGCCCGCAGAACCGGCCCTTCAAGATAAACTACGACGGCGAGCCTATCAAAGAGCTGTTGTAGATACCTCCAAGTAGACAGAACGCCCGCCGAACTGTTCGGCGGGCGTCTTGCCGTGTCGAGACATCGCAGATAATATTGCGCGGAGAATGAAATGAAGACCTTTGGTGTCCGAGGCGAATATATAACGCTTGGGCAGTTGGTAAAGATGCTTGGCGTTGCGGATACCGGCGGTGAGGCCAAGATCTACATTGCGGAGGCCGCGATTCGAGTTAATGGCGAGGCGGAGAACCGGCGCGGGCGGAAGCTGAAGGCCGGCGACGTTGTGGAGCTGCCTGGGGCGGACACCTATTCGCTGATTGTCGCGGAAGTGGCCGATTTAGAGGAGTAGGAGCGCGAAGTCACGATTTGTCGCGTATCCGCGCAATCAGGGTGGAACAATTCAGGCCGGTTGACGTGTTAAGAGATGGACGAACTTGTAAATTGTCTCGCAAGATAGAGCAAGATAGAGAAGATGGAGGAGGTTCATTTAACATGACAATTATTTGCAACTCAAATAGAATGATGCTGCCTCTGCGCATGCTGGCCTGCACTGCCATTGCGGCATCGTCAATGACGGTATCGGTTCAACGCGCGCAGGCCCAGTTCAGCATTAGCGAAAAAGAGGAGCTTCAGGCGGGCCGCGACGCGGACGCCAAGATTACGCAGCAGTACAAGGTGAGCCGAGACCGCAACATGAATGGGCTGGTTACTCATTTGGGCAAGCGACTGGCGTCAGTCTCCGAGCGGCCCAACATCCCATGGACTTTTCGAGTGCTGGATTCAAAGGAGTTGAACGCTTTCTCCGTGCCGGGCTACGTGTATGTGACGAATGCTACCATCGATGCGTGCGGGCACGATCAGGATACGCTGGCCTGCGTCATCGGTCACGAAATTGGGCACACCACCGGCAAGCACGCTGTGAAGCAGTCCAAAGAATCGACTATCGGAGGCCTTCTGCTCACCGTTTTGGCGGGCCGAAGCAGCCGCACCGTGCAAACTCTGGCAGGGCTCGGCGCAAACCTCGTGATGCTGGGACATAGCCGGGGCGACGAGTACGATGCCGACAAGCGCGGTGTCCGTTACGCTTATGAGGCGGGATACGATCCGAACGGCCTGATACGCTTCTTCCAGATTCTCGAAGAGAAGGGGGGCAGTGGCGGCAGAGGAGTCGCGGAGTATTTCCAGACCCATCCGAACACCGGCGATCGAATCAAGCGGGCCAAGGACGAGATTCGCAAGTTGGAGGAGAGCGGCAAGCGCTAAAGCCCGCGCGAATCCCGTCTTTTCTGTAGGGGCGGACCTGTGTGTCCGCCCTTACCCTCGTGTCCGCCATTACTCTTGCATGTCCGCCTTAAACCTGTGTCCGCCATCAAACCGGGTTATTCAAGTGGAAAGCGGCGCTGCGGTATGTGGCGCAGGTTGCTTCCTACGCGGTGTTCATGAGTAATATGGGTTAGTTCGTTACCGATTTAGTTCTATTATCGCCCTCAATGTCCTCTAATGCAACTATCCAACTATGTTTCGATATCACACTCAAATGCCCGTCCGTATTGCAGCACGTGAATGCGCTTGCTAAAGTTGACAAAGCTATACATATCCGGTATAATTAAGAGACTGCAAACCGATAGATTCGTCTTCTAACTTCGCGGAGAATCGGCCGTCCCAAACCGTATCACATTTCCGATTCCACCCCATTTCGGCGAGTTACAGGGCAGGCGCTCCACTGATTAACACCCCAATACTTGAACACCCGAATATCTGAAACCTGAAACCTGTGACCTTTACCTGAGGATACATCCATGCCTGACGATACCGAAATCACAACGACCGGCGAGACCCCTGAAGAGGGCGCGCCTTCCGACATTATCCTCATCGGCATTGAGGACGAGATGCGGCGCTCCTACCTGGGCTACGCCGTTTCGACCCTCGTATCGCGCGCGCTCCCGGACGTGCGCGATGGACTTAAGCCGGTTCAGCGCCGCATCTTGATGGCGATGAACGACCTGAACCTGACTCCGGGCAGTCAGCACCGAAAATCGGCCAAGATATGCGGCGACACCAGCGGAAACTACCATCCGCACGGTGAAGCGGTCATCTATCCCACCATGGTCCGCCTGGCCCAGGACTTCAGCCTGCGCTACATGCTGGTGGACGGGCAGGGCAACTTCGGCAGCATCGACGGCGACCCGCCCGCCGCCATGCGGTACACCGAAGCGCGCATGTCGGCCTTCGCCGTGGAGCTGCTGGCCGACCTGGACCGCGACACGGTGGACTGGATGCCGAACTACGACCAGACCAGCCGCGAGCCGACGGTGCTGCCGGGCCGGTTCCCCAACTTCCTCTGTAACGGCGGCGAGGGAATCGCGGTCGGCATGACCACGAAGGTGCCGCCGCACAACCTGCGAGAGGTCTGCGACGCCATCGCCTTTCAGTTGGACAAGCCTGATGCAACCGTACCCGAGCTAATGAAATTCATCCAGGGGCCGGACTTTCCGACATCGGGCGTGATTCTGGGCACCAAGGGCATTAAAGAAGCTTATGAGACGGGGCGCGGCCGCATTATTATGCAGGCGGTGGTCAACATCGAGCCGCTGGAGGGCGGGCGGAGCGCCATCGTTATCAGCGAGCTGCCCTACCAGGTCAACAAGGAGCGGCTGATCAAGGATCAGATTGCCGAGCTGGCCAAGGCGAAGAAGATCGACGGTATTACCGGGCTTCAGGACCTGACGAATCGCCACGGCATGCGCGTGGTTATCGAGCTGCGCCGCGACGCCCACCCGCGTAAGGTGCTGAACTACCTGCTGAAGCACACTTCTCTTCGTACTACGTTCGGCGTCATCATGCTGGCGCTTGTGGACGGCGTGCCGCGCCTGCTGACTCTTCCCCAGGTGCTGGGCCATTACATCAAGCATCGCCGCGAGATTATTACGCGGCGGACGCGGTTCGAGCTGGGACGGGCCAAATCCCGCGCGCACATCACCGAAGGCTTGCAGATCGCCCTGGACGTGATGGACGAGATTATCCGAATCATCCGGGGGGCGGACGACGACCAGATTGCGCGCACGGAGATGATGGCGCGGTTCGGGTTTACGCAGCTACAGGCGACGGCCATCCTTGACATGCAGCTCCGGCGGCTGACGCGGCTCAACCGGCTGAACCTGGAGGCGGAGTACAAGGGCCTCCTGAAGGAGATTGCCAACCTAGAGGACATCCTGGTGAACGCGGCGCGCGTGACGGCCATCATCAAGGGCGAGCTGAAGGCGCTGAAGGACAAGTACGGCGACGAGCGCAAGACTCGAATTCTTGCGACCGAGGCCGAGGAGATTGGCGAAGAGGACTTGATCCCCGAAGAGGACATGCTGATTACGGTGACCCGCGACGGCTATGTGAAGCGCGTTCCGATGGACACCTACCGGACGCAGCGACGCGGCGGGCGCGGCATTCTGGGCGCGAACACGAAGGAGGAGGACACCATTGAGCACCTCTTCATGGCGAACACACACGATTTCATCCTCTTCTTTACGAGCCGGGGCCGCGTCTACAAGCTGAAGGCGTGGGAGGTTCCGCAGACGAGCCGGCAGGCGATGGGCACGGCGATTATCAACCTGATCAACATCGAGCCAGGCGATATCGTGACGGCTACGGTGCCGGTGAAGGAGTTGCACAAGGCGACCGGCTTTATGCTGTTTGCGACGCGCAACGGCGAGGTGAAGCGGGTGAACTTGAAGGAGTTCGCGAACCTGCGGGCCAACGGGCTTATCTGCTTCGACCTGGAGCCGGACGACTCGCTGCGCTGGGTTAAGCTGACGGACGGGAAGCAGGAGTGCATTCTGGTGACGCACGGCGGCAAGTCGATCCGGTTCAAGGAGGGCAACGTGCCGACACGCGGTCGTCCGGCGGGCGGCGTGCGCGGTATCGAGATGCGCGACGCGGGCGGCAAGCTGAAGGATCACGTGGTGGCGATGGATGTTGTGCGCCCCACGAGCCAGCTTCTGGTGGTTGGCGAGAAGGGAATTGGCAAGCGCACGAATCTGGCCGACTACCGCTCGCAGACCCGCGGCGGCAAGGGCATCATCACGATGGACATTACGGAGAAGACGGGCAATATCGTGGACGCGGTGGTTGTGGAGCCGGACGACCGTCTGATGATCATCACGCGCAACGGAATCACGATTCGCATGGAGGTTGTGGGTATCCGCTCGGCGGGCCGCTCGACGCAGGGTGTGAAGCTGATCAACCTGGCGGCGGGTGATACGATTGGCTCCATCGAGCGCCTCGCGACGATTGAGGACGCGGAGGAGACGGGCAAGGTGCCGGAAGGCGGGGCTGCTGAATCGGCTGAATCGGTTGCCGAGCCGGAGGAGTAGTTCGGCTTTTGGAGCCTCTGGCGTGGGCGGCTGGTGAATCCTGAGTAGCGGCCACGGCACCCCTCACCCCCGGCCCCTCTCCCGCCCGCGGGCGAGGGGAGCTAGACCGAAAGTGTCCCGGAATCACGAATGATTCGTGCGGTCCGCAATGTTGTTGAATCGCTGAATCGCAGGCGGACCAACGAACTCAAGAGGCCCGGCTGACCGCAAGGTTGGTCAGGCCTTGTTGTATTTCGCGTAGAGAAACTGAACCTGATGACAGTCTTTAACGATATCGCCCGTCCGGATGACCGCACTAAACAGGTAGGCGAGTCTCAGTTCGCGTATCTGAATCGATGCGGTCATGCAATTGTTGGCCGGCTTCGAGGGTTTGTCGACGATCTTTCGGACGAGTACCTATTGATGCACGGCCGGGTTGCCTTTCGGAACGTCATTACAAGGTTCCGGTCTGCCGACGACGGTCAGCATCATGGGGCTTACTTCGAACTCGTGATAAACCGCTTACTTGGTCGTGCGGATTGTCAGGTAAAGGCGGTCGAACCAGCCCTCGCAAATGGGTCGAAATCGAAGCCTGACTTCCTTGTAGAGGGCCGGAACGGCGCGGAATTCTATGTGGAGACCCGCGTCGTAACTCGGGAATCAGAACTTGGTTGGCTGGGAGTTGGAGATGGGTTACCCAAAGTTGTAGACCCAGAATCGCCAATTCGGGCAGGAATAAAGAAGAAATTGCCGCACTACGGTGATCCTGGACTGCCTCTGATCCTTGCTGTGAACACGCTCGATATGGCAACAGGTAGGCTTGCCTTCGAGGACGTCCTGCTCGGTAGTTACGGTGTGCAGGATGCCATGTTGTCGGATGGTTTGACAGTGCAGAGAGTCGTGCGAGGAAACAAGGAGGGCCTAAACGATGGGATTCTTGCAGACGATCTCGCTATAGATCCGGTGGATAACCCTGTAAACAACGTAAGTGCGTTTCTTTTTATGTGTTGCTGCAATCTCGGCAACGAACCTAACGTTTGGTACTGCCTATATCACAACCCGAGAGCTCGCCGACCACTCCAATTGAGCTTGCCACTACTCTACCGTGCCATTCCGATGCGGATACATGCTTCGCCCAACAGATACTGGCAATATCGGGACGGAAAGTCCCTTGATGAGCTTCTTGGCCTTCCGCCGAATTGGCCTCGCAATGTGCCTTCCATCTCGGATTCCACGATGTGGCGACTACAGCTGATGTGGTCCGGGGCTTACCGCTAACAGCTTGGATTGGTACACGCACTCTAGGGAACGGATGGTATGCGCGATAATCTCGGAGATATGCTGATTTTGATATTCTGGGCGGCGGTGTTACTTGGCATTGCTGCGGCTACAGTGACTACGTCCGTTTTGGTCGGGCTGGGTTGGGCGCTGGTAGCGAGTTTGCTCGGATTCCCAGTATGGAAGTACTTTGGAGCCCGACCTGGTCCCGGCTTCGCCGACGGCTGCATCTGTATCTGGGGTTACATGTGGGTGCTGGGCGTAATTGGCGCTGAAACCGTTATTTGCATCGGTTCACTGCGCAAATAACCGAGCGCTAGAATTCGGTCGACGGCCCGATGGTGCTCGATCCCGACGGCAAGCTGAAGATCACGACGAAGAACGGCATCACGATCCGGATGGACGTGGCTGGAATCCGCGCGGCGGGCCGCTCGACTCAGGGCGTGAAGCTGATCAATCTTGGTCCGGGCGATACGATTGGCTCGATCGAACGCTTGGCGACGATTGAGGACGCGGAGGAGACGGGCAAGGTGGGTGGAACCTCCCCCCAGCCCCCTTCCTTCGACAAGCTCAGGACAGGCTCTTCTTAAAGAGGGGGAGTCCCGAGCCGCGCGACTGAATCGGAATCCCGAGGGAATCGTGGGAATCGGTGAAATCGAGGCCCGGCTGCTCGAAAGGTTGGCCGGGCTAATTTTCATATGTTTAGGGTGTCTTTGGTCCTGGATTTCCCCTATGTAAAGGTGCCGATCGCAATTCGCTCTTCGACAACAGGAGACGCGATAGGGACAGGCTTTTGGGCAAACGACCTTGCCAAGTTCTTCGACGCTGAACGCTACGCACAGTTCTGCGACCTTGCAATCTAAGTGCGATCCCTTTGGTTGGGGCCGAGAAGGAGTTGGCCTATCAAGCGGCCAATCACCGTATATATTGAGGTAATTGCAAAATTCCCGCGTCCGCGCAACCGTCATCCTGAGCGAAGCGAAGGATCCGCTTTTAGCTTCCAATGTCTGCTAACAACGATACAAACAGATGCTTCGCTTCGCTCAGCATGACGGGTCTATCGATTTTTGCAATTACCTCTATTATAACGAAATTCCATTGGGAGAGGTGCTGATGATCGGAACTTGGATTACGGTGGTACTAATGGTGATGCCCGCGGGTCAGGCGAAGACGCCACAGCCAGCCACGCCGGAGTTAGTGGCGTCAACAATACGTGAGGAGCTACGGCCAGGGGATCCGGCAACCAAGATAATTGTGACCTTGGGCATGCCAGATAAGATCAAGCCGTATCTTGACATGACGGAATACTATTATGGACCGCATGAAATCGACTGCTATAACGACGACTTCATGAAGGGAGAGATAAATACTGGCCCGAATGTTACGACATTAAGCAGGATCGAGCGGCAGGAGATCGCTTGGATCAAACTTGGTTCCGAAAGGAAATCCTCTGAGCGCAAATCACCGGAACCAAATCCGCCAGGTTTTAAGGTATTGACGCCTGAACAAATCGCCATTAAGGCTGCACTGACATCCAGATTCGGTCGAGTCAATTTTCGCAAACCGAAGATCAGCGGCATTTGGGCTGCGACGTCAATTTGGCCGACGACAAAAGAATATGAGGGTGCCGATGTAATTTTGAAAAAGTCTAAGAATCGTTGGGCCGTTATCGCGGTGGGAACAGACATAACGGCCGACTTTCTTAGGCAGAAATATGGCGTTCCCGTCCGAGCGTTGCGTTTCTGGGGATATATAAAATGATCGTCCAAATGACGCCTCGAACTCATCCCAACATTCGATGAAAATTCTCTCAATCGCCACATATGTTGCCGTTATCGGACTAGCGGTCGTGATCGGCTATTCACTCGTAACGCGCTCAAGTTCATCGCCTCGTGCTGCCATGTCGATTGCGGCACAGCCACGCGACTCCGCCATCGCTGTCCCAACCACAAGCGGGATTACATCTCCGCGACGAGTTACGCTGAAAGCGGCAACGCCTGATTCTAATAAGCTGCTGAAGCTCGGGAGTGGACCCAAGACGCAGGCAGAACTCCTGGCTGCTCTCGTAAGGTGGACGCGGATGCCTGTTGGGTTGTCGGACGAGGAGCGCGCGACTCTCATTGTGACTGCGTTAAAGACGGTGGACTTCAGGAAGTGGGAGACCTTACCGTTTTACGACGCGCTGCTGCCAGGGACAAAACGGGAACTGCAACTCCGGGTGTTACGGGCTGATCCGGATTTCCAAGCCTTTTCTCAGGTGGAACGGTCGAAGCTCCTTGCCAGGCTCGACAAGGCCTTCCCAGAATCGGATTTTCGGTTCGAGAAGTTCATCGCTGCGCAACCGGGATTCCCGTTCGAGAGCCGTCATGAAAGACTAGACGTTCTAAAGGACGCTAGGAACCTTGACCAACGGTTCATGCGAATGACGAGCAAGGACCAGGCTCGTCTCTTCGCGGAGGCTGAGAGGTATTTCAAGCGATGAGACTAATTACGGCCGGCGGCTGTGACCTCAGGTTTTGGCGTTGCGGACGCTCAATTGGCGACGCGACCAGCCGGGCGCTTACTGTTCTATGTCATCACCAGCCTGTCATCTCGCGGCGGAGGAGGGAGGCTGCGGATTGGGTGGCGATTCGTTGGTCGGGCGTGGCCGCGGGGAGCCATTCGCCGGAGCTGTCGAACAATAGGGCGAGCATGTCGGCGCGGTCAGGGGAACGGCGGAGACGGCGCTTCATTTCGTCCTTGGATTCGATCTGGATGCGGCCACCGGGGTTGAACCGGTAGCGGATGGCGGCAAGCTCTTCGGCGAGGAGGGGGTCGTCGGTGAGGACTATGTCGCCGGTGCGGAAGCGCTCACGGAGAGACCAGTAGAGCTCGGCGCGGAGGTTGGCGAAGAGCTCGGGATTGAGGGCCGCGCTGCTGACGTTTATGGGCCGCAGGCCTTCGATCTGGCTGTGGACGAGGTTGTCGACAACGCCCGCGCCGATTCCGATGGAGTCGACGGCGATGCTGGACGGATGCTCGGAGTAGGCGAGGCGCTCGATCATGCCGGCGACGGCGGTTGTATCGGCTCCTTTGATGGGCCAGATTTGAAGCAGGACAGGACCCTGGCGCAGGCCGATGATTGTCCAGTCGTCGCCGAACCGGGCGACGTCGGCGGCGAGGCAGCGGGGGCCGGTCGCCGGGAGGGTGCGGGCTCTTGCGGCCTCGATCCATGCGAGGGGGATGAGGCTGCTGTCTTCGGAGCGCGGGAACTCGCCGAGAACGCGGGTGCGGAAGAGGTCGGTGACGGCGTACGCTTTCTCTTTCCAGACGAAGTGATCAAGTCGCTCGGTCGTTAGGTCATTGGGTCGTTGGGAAACGGCTATCGTGTTGTCGCAGGGGTTCACAACGACCCCATCACCCATCGACCCAATGATCTGTTCTTCACACCATTGGGCGAGTTTTTCTTCGATGTAGGCGGCGGTGAGCGCGCCGGGGATTCGGCGGCCTTTGCCGGTGATGTTTGGGTGCGCGAGCGCGCTGATGGTGGTCTTGTGCCAGCCGCGATTGGAGCGGAATATCTCATAGAAGCGGCCCGCGGCGGTGAGCGGGTTGCCGATGGCAAGGATTTTGTTGTTGGACGCGACGGCGATTCCTTCGGCGGCGTCCCAGATATCTTCGGGAATGCCGCTGGCTTCGTCCATGATAATGAGCAGGTTTTTGCCGTGGAAGCCCTGGAGCTTTACGCCTCGCCCGCCGCTTTCGGTGGAGAATCCGAGGGCGAAGCTGCCTCCACCGAGGTCGAGCCGTGTTTGCAGGAGACGACCCGGCAGCCGGTGCTTTGCATTGTAGGACCGGCGGTGGATCTCGGCCCACAGGACCTGTTCGACCTGACGCGCTGTGGGCGCGGTGGTGAGGACGATTGCCGGGTGGTGCGTATAGAGGAACCAGAGGGCGAGGTCGGCAGCAAGGTAGGTCTTTCCGAGACTGTGTCCGCTGCGGACGATAACGCGGCGATGCTTGACGAGCGCGGCCCCGACCTCTTCCTGGGCGCACCACCAGCGTGAGCCGAGGACTGTGCGGGCGAAGAGGCGTGGGTTGCGCTGGTATTTGGTCATGCGGACGACCCAGTCTTCGGCCCCGAATCTTCGGCGGCCCTGGTCGACCAGGTCGCGGTACATGCGGCGTCTAATTTCGTGTGATTCCATGTGTCAGGGCCCTCTTCCCCAGGTCACCTTTCTCCGCGCTTTCAGATCGCGCTCGCTTTGCCCCCGAGAACGGGAGAGGAGTGACCGGGGCGAATGTGCGTAGGTGTTACTGTGGGTTGGCGGGCTGCTCCTCGTCGGGCAGCGTTTCGAGGGCGCGGGCCTCGAAGAGGCCCATTACTTTGCTGCGTACGACGACTCCGGCGTCGGCGAGGGCGTCGAGCACGGCCGCCTGGAAATCGCGCATGGCTTCGGCCTGCACAGCGACCACCATGGTGCGGCGCGCCAACTCAATGGAGTGGCGCATTTCGGCGTTGGCGGCGATGCGGACTCTGGCGTTTTCATGATGCTTAAGTTCTTCGAGCATATCTTCGGCGGTCCGGAAGTGGCGTTCAAGGCGGCTATGGATATCGAACACGACCGGCCTGATCACATGTTGCTGCATAGCGTTGTCCTCCGTCGTGGGTGGAAGTGTAGTAGATGATTGCAGGGCCGTGGAGTCGCACCGGCGACTCCACGGCCATTATGTTTATTTCGATCTTCTTCTGCGCACAGCTTGTGTATACGCAGCTTAACTGTCAGGGTGCATTCGATCTCGCGCTTCCGCTCCTGATGTGAGTTCGATGGGAGCCTTCGGGTGCGCGGCCAGTTTATCGTGATCGGGCGAACGTCCGCCTACAGTCGAAGCAGCTCTGTGAAAGAGGCTTCGATCCCAAACATAGATCTTGTACGCCGTGGGGAGTGAGTACCCCAACTTCGTTCTTGTACGCCGGCGAGGAGCTTGCCCCGCAATTGTTCTTGTAAGCCGCGGCCCTATGGCCGTTTACGACATGATTGTGCGCCTGTGAGCCGGTATTGCTTACCGACTCCCTAAGTATAGCAGACAAACACCAACATGTCAATATATGTCTAGTATATTTCTTGAAGAATTCTTGGCAAGCTTAAACCGAGGCGGTGGGATATGGAGTGGGGAGGGCGGAAAATCTGCTGGAAGCGGGCTGGGATAGGGATATGATAGACACGATCCAGCGCCTCGCGACTGAATCGGAATCGCGTGAGAATCGCTGAATCGCAGGCGGACCGACGAACTCAAGGGGCCCGGCTGACCGCAAGGTTGGTCGGGCTTCGTAAGGTGCTACTCCCGGAAAACCTGGTCGGCATTGAACTGCCTCAACGTGTTTGCACCTTAGCGAGTTGATTGGAGCGTTTACGCCATGCCGAAACTCGGTAAGGAATACGAATCATTAGT
>JBBROJ010000008.1:0-70679 GCA_038229495.1 Chthonomonadales bacterium | reverse complement strand
GCAGCTTCCCTTGTGCAGCCGCAGATACACGGTCCCGATAACGCGCTCCTGAATCTTGTCCGTAAACGCCTCCAGGTCTTCCTTCAGCGGATCGAACCAGAGCCCCTTGTAGGCCAGTTCGCCCCACTCGCGATCCACGGATGCCTTGAACTTCAGCTCGCCCTGCGTACAGACCAACGCCTCAAGCGCCCTGTGCGCCTGAAGCAGAACTACGGCCGCGGGGCACTCATAGTTCTCGCGGACCTTGAGGCCGAGCATCCGGTCCTCCATAATATCCACTCGGCCCACTCCGTTTTCGCCGGCAATCTTGTGGACCTGCTCGACCAGCTCCAGCGAACTCATCCGATTTCCGTCCAGCGAGACGGGGACGCCATTCTCGAATCCGACAGCAAGATTTCGGGGTGCGTCTGGGGTCTCCGCAATCCCCCGCGTCCAGACAAATATCTCCTCCGGCGGCGCGTAATTCGGCTCCTCAAGACGGCCGCCCTCGATGGAGCGGCCCCATAGATTCTCGTCAATGGACCAGATCTTGTCCTTGCTCTGCGGGATGCTGATGCCGTGCGCGCTGCAGTAGTCAATCTCTTCGCTCCGCGTCCACGGCTCACGCTTTCCGTCCGCCACCTTTTTGCCCTCGCGCATCGGCGCGATTATGTCGAGGTCGGGCGTGAGCGTGCGCATAATGTACTCCAGCCGGAACTGATCGTTGCCCTTGCCGGTGCATCCGTGCGCATACGCCTGCGCCCCGACGCGCTTAGCCGCTTCGACCGCCTTCAGCGCGATGAGGGGCCGCGCGATGCTCGTGGAGATGGGGTAGCCCTGGTAGTCGCCGTTCGCCTTCACGGCGGGCCAGCAGTATTGCTCCACGAATTCGGCCTTCGCCTCCACGGTATAGTGCTCGGTCCTGAACGCGCGGGCACGCTCCTCCGCCTGCCGGATATCCTCCGCGGGCTGCCCCACGTCCACCGTGACGGTCACCACATGATTAAACCCGTACTCCTCCCGCATCAGCGGAATACAGACCGAGGTGTCCAGACCGCCCGAATAAACTAAAACAACCGTCGCCATGCTGCTCTCCTAAACTTAGTTAATGAACCACGGGGAGCACGGGGACACGGGGAAAGTCTAAGATCTTTTGGACAGGATAAACAGGATTTATGGGATGAGACGAATCTGTCCCAAAGATCCTGTCAATCCTGTTGAAGAATAGCATTGTTCCTCCCCCGTGTCCCCCGTGCTCCCCGTGGTTTAGCCTCACAAGCCAATCGTCAGTGCAAGGACCGCTTTTTGCGCGTGGAGGCGGTTCTCCGCTTGGTCGAAGACGACCGACTGCGGGCCGTCCACCACTTCGTTGGTCACCTCGTCGCCCCGGTGCGCGGGCAGGCAGTGCATGAAGATGGCATCCGGCTTCGCCCGCGCCATCAGCTCCGCGTTCACCTGGTAGGAACGGAATGCCTGAATGCGCGCCAACTGCTCCTTCTCCTGCCCCATGCTGGTCCACACGTCGGTATAGACCGCGTCCGCTCCGACCGCCGCCTCCGCCGCATCGTTCGTAATGACGATTCGCGAATCGTCTCTCGCCAGGGCGCGCGCCTGCTCGACAATTTCGGGCAGCGGCTCATAGCCTTTGGGACAGGCGGCGGCAATGGTCATTCCGGTAAGCGCGCCGCCTAAAAGCAGCGAGTGGAGAACATTGTTGCCGTCCCCGATATAGGCCAGCTTGAGTCCCTCCAGTTTACCCCTCTTCTGCTGGAGCGTATAGAGGTCGGCCAGCGTCTGGCAGGGGTGCTCGCGGTCGCTCAACGCGTTGATGACCGGCACTTTGCAGTTGTCGCGCAGCTCGACCAGCACCTCATGCTTAAAGACTCGCGCCATGATCGCATCGACCATTCGCTCCAGGTTGTGCGCGATGTCCGGCACCGATTCGCGAGTCCCCAACCCTATCTCCGCCGGACCAAGAACCACCGTCAGTCCGCCAAGCTGCTGCATGGCGAGGTCGAAGGACACGCGCGTCCGCAGGCTCGGCTTCTCGAATATCATTGCCAGCGCTCGTGGATATTTCCAGTGATAAGCGGGAACTCCTCGCTTGTGGGCCGCCTCCAGCGCCGTCGTGACTCCGAGGATGCCCATCAGTTGTTCACGGGATAAATCGGCGATGGAAAGCAGGCTCGTTCCCTTGAGTCCCAGCGTGTCATGAGTCACCGCCGCAACCACCTGATAAATGAAGTCGCCCACCCGGCTCGGTGGGGCATCGGCCCAATTGGTTGCAGCGGGGTCGGTAGTGCTGGTTGGTTTAGGTTCTACTGTTGAATCCGTAGCTTGTAATGTCATTACAATGGCCCGCGCACTTTCAAGTTCTACTCCTAGCTCCGCCAGAACGCGGCCAGCAACCCCTTCCGAATCGCGAATTAACCCGAGCAGGATATGCTCTGTGCCAATGTACCGGTTGTCTATACGTTGAGCTTCCTCGTAGGCAAAATCGATAACCTGCTTGGCATCGGGAACCAAACACATTTCCTGTCCCGGTCGCTCTTCTCCACAAGGCGCCCGCCTATCTACCTCGCCTCTGATTCGAATTAAGTCGAAGCCCAATCTCTCGATAATTCGTGCAGCGACAGTGTCATTCTCGCGCAAAAGGCCGAGGAGCAAATGCTCGGTCGAAACACAATTTTGTCCTAATCGTCCAGCTTCTTCCTGAGAGAAGAAAATCACCTTTCGCGCGCGTTCCGAAAACCGCTGCCACATAACCAATCCTCCTCAAACGTCAAAGACGAATTAACCGCCCGCTTCGCTAGAGACACAGAGATCGCAGAGAAAATACGAAGGCAAGCGTAGAATTCAACAGTGTCTGGCGGTATAAGCCTTTCTCTGTTTGCTCTGCGTCTCTAGCGAACCGGGCGGTTAAATTGCCGTTAGTATTCCTACCAACGCCTCGATGACGCGGTCGCAGTCGGCTTTGGTGACGATGAGCGGCGGAAGGAAGCGAAGGACAGTATCTCCGATGACATTGGCGATGATTCCGCGCTCCATCAATCCGCGATTCGTCTCTTTCGCATGGGGAACGCTCAGCTCCAGGCCGACCATGAGGCCCGCGCCCCGCGCTTCCATGATGACGCCCGGCAGCCGGAATTGGAGCTGCCGCAGACCGTCGAGGAAATAGGCCCCGACTCGCGCGGCGTTCTCCAGAAGGCCCTCCTCCTCAATCACGTCCAGCACGGCCAGGGCCGCGGCGCAGGCGAGCGGCTGTCCGCCGAAGGTAGAGCCGTGGTCGCCGGGGACGAGCGTATCGGCGGCGCTGCCTCGCGCAAGGCAGCAGCCCATTGGCATGCCGTCCGCGATACTTTTGGCAAGCGTCACGATGTCGCCCTGCACTCCCGCCCGCTGGCTCGCGAGGAAATGCCCGGTACGCCCGAGACCGCACTGCACCTCGTCCAGAATCAGCAGCGTCTCGCTTTCGTCGCAGAGCGCGCGAATCGCCGCCAGAAACTCCGGCGCGACCACGTTGACGCCGCTCTCGCCCTGAATCGGCTCGATCATCACGGCGCAGGTCTGCTCGCCGAGCGCCTCATCCAGCGCGGCAAGGTCATTCAGCGGCAGATAGCGGAATCCTTCGGGCAGCGGCGTGAACGGGGCCTGGTACTTCGGCTGCGCGGTCGCCGTGACGGTCGCGAGCGTCCTGCCGTGGAAGGAGCCGTGGAACGTGATTATCTCGTGGCAGTCCGGCCCCTTATGCGCCTTGCCCCACTTGCGGGCGATCTTAATCGCCGCTTCGTTGGCCTCCGCCCCCGAGTTGCAGAAGAAGGCCTTCCGCATGCCGGTCAGTTCGGTAAGCCGCTTCGCAAGCTCGGCTTGCAGCGGGTTGTGAAACAGATTCGAGACGTGCATGAGCGTGCGCGCCTGCTCGGCTATCGCCCGCGCGACCCTCGGATGACAGTGCCCGACGCCGCAGACCGCGATTCCGGCCAGAAAGTCCAGATACTCCCGGCCTTCCGAATCCCAAAGGCGCGCGCCCTCGCCACGCACGAAGACCACCTGCTGACGCGCGTACGTGCCCATCACGACTTCGCGGTCAAGCGCCATGATGTCCGCGGTATTAATCTGTTCATGTGTCAGGGTGGTCATGATTGGTTTCCTTTCGGAGCAAGCGGTTAAAACCGGAGCTGGGTCCGCGCGTATACATCTGTCGTACCCCGCGTGTAAAACGCGTGTCTGGGGGGCCCACGGCCGAACGTCCTCCGGACGGTAAATTCCAATAAGGATGAATTCAAGCTCGGGTTAGCAATTTCGCCCGTGAGGGCGTTTGGCGACTTAACTCTTGCTCTCCATCCCCTGGAAGAGAAGCTGCTTGCCCTTACGTATATAGAATATCTTCAGGTCGCCTTTGGTCTGCTTCTGATGAAGTGTCATCGTTGGATGACCGCCTTTACCGTCGACTGTGATCGCGCCCTTCAGCTTGGCGGTTTCAGAGAATTTGTGCCCGCCGGAGCTCTGCTTGAACGAGGATGCGAACGACTTCAGGAAGCTGGTGCGGAAGGCCTTTTTGTTCTTTGCATCCATCGACTTGTACATGGAGTTCAGATTCATTCCCTTGGTCTGCGGCGTGTTGATGACGAGGTGATCCCAATCGATCAGCGCCTCATTTCCCGGCTTGTCCACTCCTAGCTTGTCCATAATAGCGATCATGTCGGACTTGATGTCCGCCCGCGCGGTGACCCGCGTACCGGCAATCAGAATTACGCATAACATACAGCACAGCAGTATCCCAAACTTCTTCATTGCAATCGTCCTCCCGTTAAGTGTTAATCGTCTTTTCATGCCCGAATCATAGTCCCGATTCCGGTATCGGTGAAGACCTCGATGAGAATCGCGTGGGGAAGGCGGCCATCGATCATGTGGGCGCGCTCGACGCCGCCTTCTAATGCGGTGATGCAGGCCTCCACCTTCGGAATCATACCCTTCTCCGCCGCGCCGGAGGCAAGCATTTCCTTTGCCCGCGCAATGTCCATCTCCGAGATGAGCGAATCCTTGTCCGGATAGTTGGCGTACAGTCCCTCGACATCCGTCAGAATAATCAGCTTCGCGGCCTTCACCTCCGCCGCGATTGCGCCGGCGGCGTGGTCGGCGTTTACGTTGTATGATTCGCCGTCCTCGCCAATCGCCACCGACGAGATGACCGGAATATAGCCCTCGTCCGCCAACAGTTTGAGAAGGGCGGCATTGATCTGCTCGATCTCGCCCACGAATCCAAGGTCCCCGTTCGGCGACTCCATCTTGTGCGCCACGATGAGGTTTGCGTCCTTGCCGCTCAGACCCACCGCCTTCGCCCCCTGCCGGTTCAGCAGCGCCACAATCCCCTTGTTGGCCTTGCCCGCCAGTGCCATCTCTACAATCTCCATGGTCGCCGCATCCGTAACGCGCAGGCCGCCAACGAAGGTCGGCTCATGACCCATCTGCTTCATCAACGCCGAGATCTCCGGCCCGCCGCCGTGTACCAGAATCGGCCTGATTCCCACGTAGTGTAGCAGCGCGATGTCCTGCATCACCTGCCCCTTCAGCGTGTCGTCGATCATAGCATTGCCGCCATACTTCACGACAAGCGTCTTTCCGTAGAACTGCCGCAGATAGGGCAGCGCTTCGATGAGGACGCCCGCCCGGAGAGCGGCGTCCGAGGGATGAGGGATGAGGGATGAGGGATGAGAGTCCCTCACTGGCTCTGCTGATCGTATGCTCATGAATTCTTTAGTCTCTCAATGGAAGCGCGAAGGCCGCCAACCACCCTTCCAACCTCTTCGGCCTGGTTCCGTAGATGATCGAACGCGTCGCGATCTATGTAGCCCGCATCGAACGCGACATACAATTGTGAGCGAAGCTAAGCGCAGGAAGCCTTCGCGATACAAAGAAAGTTGAAATATTCAGCGGTTCTACCTCGCTCGTTACCCTCTGCAATATTTGACATGACTGACACTGCCGCGCGTTGAATCTGGCTTGCAAGACCGTAGTCTTACGAGAACGCGCCCTGTCGCGAAATTTCGTATACTGCTTTAGTAAGCGCTCGCGCCTTTTGCCATGCAATCAAATCTTCAAATCTGTCGATTCTACTCATCCCTCATCCCTCATCCCTCAAGTACGGTACTCCGCATTAATTCGGATATAGTCGTAGGAGTAGTCGCAGGTCCAGACGGTGGCGGAGGATTCGCCGGCGTGGAGGTCGAGCGTGATTCGGACTTCGGGAGACTTGAGGTAGTCGTGGGCAGCCAGCTCGTCGAAGGCGACGCCCGATCCGTCGAGGAAGACGGAGATATCGCCGAGCAGCACTTCGGCATGCTCGGCGGCGAATGCAACGCCCGCGCGGCCCGCCGCCATCAGAATTCGGCCCCAGTTGGGGTCGCAGCCGAACAGAGCGGTCTTGACGAGCGGCGATTCGGCAATCGTTTTTGCGATCTTCGCGGCGCCGTCTTCGGACAATGCGCCCTGGACGACGACCTCGACCAGCTTTGTCGCCCCCTCGCCGTCGCGTGCGACCTCTTTGGCAAGTTGGAGGCATATCCGCTCCAGCGCCTCGCAAAAATCCTCGTAGGCGGGGCCTTCCACGGATATGCGGCAGTCGCCCATGCCGGACGCCAGCAGCAGGACCATGTCGTTCGTACTGGTATCGCCATCAACGGTCATGCGGTTGAAGGTTCGCGCCACCGCGCGCGAGAGCGCCTTCTGGAGGAGCGGCGAGGGGATGCGCGCGTCGCAGGTGACGAAACAGAGCATGGTCGCCATGTTAGGCGCGATCATGCCGGAGCCTTTACAGCTGCCGCCGATTCGCATCGCGCCGGTCCAGGCATCGGAATCACAGGCCGCGGCAATCGTCTTGGGCCGCGTATCGGTGGTCATGATGGCCCGCGCGACGGACATGTCAACGCTGCCTTCGCGATCCAGCGCCTCAACTACCGCCGGGACGCCCGCTTCGATCTTTTCCATCGGCATCGGATGCCCGATGATCCCGGTTGAGGCGATCAGAACCTCGCCGGGGCTGATCTTCAGGTCGTGCGCTACCAGTCCCGCCATCGCGCGGGTGTCCTCCTCGCCCCGCTCGCCGTTGCAGGCGTTTGCGTTGCCGGCGTTGCAGAGGATGGCGCGCGCCGCGCCTGTCCGCACCACCCGGCGAGACCAGGTGACACAGCTGGCCTGCACGAAGTTCGTGGTGAATACGCCGGCCACGGTGGCCGCGCTGTCGCAGACGATGAGGGCGAGGTCGCCTCCCTCCGTCTTCAATCCGCAACGCACCCCGGCCGCCACAAAGCCCTCCGCGAAGGTAACTCCCGCGTCCGCCTGCTCTTTCCAAACCGTAATCACGGTCACATCTCCTTCAAAGACTATTTTCACCACGAAGTCACGAAGAACACGAAGAACGTCACCAAGAACGTCAAAGACTTTTGAACCACAGAGACACAGAGAAAATGTGGTTTTGTCTTTCCTGGTGTCTTTCTTCGTGTTCTTCGTGTTCTTCGTGGTGAAAAAGCTGTTGGGTTACCACGCCGCTCCCTGCGTTTTTCGGTACTTTTCCGACGCCATGATCCGCTCGATACGCCGGGCGTGCAGCTCGTGCTGGTAGCCGACCAGCGCCAGCCATTCCGCCGCGCTGAGCGGGCCGAACATCTCGTGCTCTACGGTCGCCGGGCTTGCAATGGGCGCGGCGGCCGCCTCGCCGAGCATCCGCCACGAATCCGCGTAGGCCGCCCGCGCCTCGGACAGAGTCCGTGCAATCACAGGCGGGACAGCACCAGGCGGCATCCCGCGCTGGATGGCGTCTAGCACAGCGGCGGTGCGGCGGTTCTCCGTCGCCAGGTGGGAGAAGATGGAACGCAGAGAGAACCCATCATCCCCCTCCACGGCTGCGCCCGCCTCCGTGACGCCGTCGATCATCGCGGCAAATCGCTCGTGCAGCGCCATCGCCGCCGCGCAGAGCTGCGGCCACGTCGCCCGTTTAACGCGCGGCCTCAGCAGTAACTGCCTTAAAATTGTCCCTGTAAATCCGCTCATTGCTGTTCATCGGTAAAGCGTAGAGAGATCACGGTCGATGCTATATAAATTCGTTCATAAACATGACGACTTCGTCTGTCAGTACTTCCAAATGAGACAGTTCGAGCAAGCGAGCGAGGCAGTCCGAATTGTGCTTTACGGCCCGATGATCCGGCTCAAGTTCAGTTGCACGTTCCAGGGCCATTTCTGCCTCTTTCGGGCGTTTCTGCAGCGCGAGAGCAACGGCAAGATTGCACCACGGAACCGCTCTTGCGTCACCCATCTCGATAGCGGAGCACCATAAGTCTTCGGCTTCGGAAAAACGCTTTGCTTTGCTCGCCGCCAGCGCTTTGTCATACATATCTTCTTGTGCAATCAAGTTTGCAAGGGTGAATTCTTCCGAACGCAGCACGCACTCCGCATCGACGTGAGGCTGATTCCTGGCGATGAACTTCTGGACTTCCTGGACCAGTTCCACTCGCTGATCGAGCGCCAGAGCCCGCTCCGCATCGCGAGCTGCTTGGCCAAATCGCTCGAGGTTTGCGTGATAGACGGCCCGATCATAATACGCGCTTCCATTCAGCGGCGCCATTTCCAGCACTTCAGATATCAGATCTCGAGCGGCTTCCGGCTTCCCAAGGTTTGAAGTTGCGCTGGCGAGGAGCTGCATTGCCACAATGTGCTCTTCCGATCGCCGAACTGCGTAGCCAATGGCCCGCCGAGCCGCCGCTTCCGCCGATTCGAAATCCTCAGCATCGAGAAAGTCCAATGCGGACTGTATCCATTTATCTACCGCTGTGAGTTGCGCCTGCCTGAACGATTTTACGGGTTTTCTTTTCCCGCTCACTCTATCTCTCCATCCTTTCTTGTGTCCACATCGTCCGTAGTGGAATGGCTGTCTAGGGCCACTGGCCGGGGACATTCAGACCGGCGGTCTCGTCGAATCCGCACATAAGATTCATGTTCTGAATCGCCTGTCCGGCCATGCCCTTGCCGAGGTTGTCCGTAGCGGAGATGACCGTAACGCGGTTCGTGCGCCCGTCCACGGCCAGCCCGATGTGGCACATGTTGGAGCCGAGGACGTGCTTGGTGGCGGGCAGATTGTCGGAAATGTAGACGAACGGCGCGTCCGAATAGAATTCGCAATAGATTGCGCGAAGCTCCTCCGCGCTGTGGGAGCCGGTTAGATTGGCGTAACAGGTCGCAAGAATTCCCCGCGTCATGGGGACGAGGTGCGGCGTAAACGAGACCCTCAGCGGCTGCCCGGCGAGCACCGAAAGCTCCTGTTCTATCTCGCCCGTATGCCGGTGCGTACCCGCAACCTTGTACGCCGACGTGCTCTCGTTCACCTCCGAGAAATGGTAGTCGAGGCCGAACTTGCTCCGGCCCGCGCCCGAAACGCCGGACTTCCCGTCGATGATGACGCTGTGTGGGTCGATCAGTTTGCGCGCGACCAGTGGAGCGAGCGCCAGGATAGAGGTCGTGGTGTAGCAGCCGGGATTGCCTACGAGCGAAGCCGCCCTAATATCCTCTCGGTGAAGCTCCGGCAAGCCGTAGACCGCAGCGCGGGTAAGGTCCGGCGCGGCGTGGGTCGTCTTGTACCACGCGGCGTGGTCGGCGGGATCGCGGAATCGGAAGTCGGCGCTCAGGTCAATGACCTTGCACCCCATATCAAGCAGCTCGGGAGCGACCTTCATGGCGACGCCGTTGTCCCTCGCAAGGAAGACGACCTCGCAATTACTCACGTCCAGAGGGTCCGAGCCATCGGAGAAAGTCAGCTCGAGCCGCTTCGCCAGCCCAGGAAAGCTCGCGGAGACCGGCTGCCCGGCATATGTGTTCGAGGTCGCTACCTTTACGCGCGCCTCGGGGTGCCACGAAAGCCACCGGAGAAGCTCGCCCCCTCCGTATCCCGATGCCCCTATAATCGCGGTGTCCATTGTCGCCAAACTCCATTGTTACTCTTGAACCTGCATGAAAGCCGTTACCTGCAACGATAATCGGCCGGGAAAAAATATGAAAAAAGCCGCCAGGACTCGCCTGCGGCTTTGGTACGCCAGGATTTCAGAAACCCTAAAACCAAAATGGCCGCAAGCAAACTCCTTCGAGTTGCCCACGGCTGGTACGGCCCGACCTGGATCACTGGATCAGTGGCACGCGTCGTGGGCGAAACTCCTGCTGCGCTCGCGACGGCGACGGATACAGTATTCAGTTGTCGGTTCGCCGATGATCATGGGTCTATCCTCTATGTGTGAGATGATTATAGCGTACGCCGTGCAAGCATGTCAAATTTTTTCTCGATTCAGGTCTGTAGGTGGCGGGTTGGGCGGTTAAAACCGCTGCAACAACTGCACCAAAGTGTCCTAAAGGACACTGCACAACCCACTGACAATTCGTGGAGCCGCCAGTCTCCTTTAGGAGACTTTGTGCCAGAGTTCTCGGCACGCCACTGGTCCGAGTGCCGAGATGTTGCCCGTGACTTTAGTCGCACGGGCTACGGAAGAAGGCGCTCTGTGGTCACGCGCGGCCACGCTTCGGCGCGGCGAAACCCTTCCGCATATCGCACACCCGATTGCAGGCCCCGGAATCGCGCGACCGTCGTTGCAAACTCCACGATGTCGATACCGTTGTAGTCGCCCAGCCATTCGAGTTGGCTCTTGTGGCACTGGAGCATGGATAGCTTGGTTTCGAGCGTGGTCGTAATATCCACATACTCGGTCGGCAGAAAGTCCACGCCCGCCAGAGTGTCGAAGTAGTAGATGGGGCAGATTTGCGGATGCATGGGGGATGCGGTCTGCACGTGGGGGACCGCGCCGATGAAGGAGGAAACGAAGACGAGCTCGCTCACCGTGCGGTGGTCCTGGTGATAGTCGTTGGGCGTGTGCGTCAGTATGAGGTCCGGGCGCGCGTGCCGGATCATTTCGATGAAGCGCATGCGCGTTTCGTGGTCCGCATAGATAAACTCGTCCGGATAGCCGAGCCAAATCAGCTCCGCGTCGAGATGGGCGGCGGCGATGCGCGCCTCGGATTCCCTAATCGCGGCCAGCTCCGGCGGCTGGTGGGTCATGCTGCCCATATTTCCGTTTGTCGCCACGCAGAGGACAACCTCATCGCCGCGCTCCCGGCATCGCGCGAGCGTGCCGGCGCAGAGTATCTCGATGTCGTCGGGGTGCGCGCCCACGGCAAGGATTCTTCGTTTCCCGTTCGATTCGGTCATTGGTGCTTCTTCAATCTAGACATCCTCATCGCTCTGGAGGCATGCTGGCAGCAAAGCCCAGCAACAGCCCCGCGCTCTCGACCTGCTCGCGCACCTTGTCCCATAACAATCGTATGTCGTCGGTATTTTCAACGATATTCTTGCGGCCACCCATCTTTAGTGCGTCCGTAACCTCCGCCATTCTGATACTCGGTCTTGAAAAGCCCCCGGAATCGAATTCCGCTTTCATACATGGGAAGAAGCTGAACATGCCATTAACGGGATTCTCAACTGTCGCTCCGGAATACAGTCTGTAAGATGCTCCTATGAGCGCGCTGCCCTCATCCTGGTTGCCGCATGTGGACTTCGGTCCGTATATGGGAGCGAATGTCACGTCACGATAAGTCGGATGCAATTTGTCGGCCACGTCGGACCAGAAGCGCTCCCTGTCGTGCTCCACCCAGGAATCCACCACCAGCACCGTGTCCAGGACGAATTGGCCCGCTTTATGAGACCCGAACAACACAACGGAGCCTCTGGAAAGGTGACGGAGGTAAGTCGGCCCAACCTTCGTGAATTGCTTGCAGCACGAGTATGAGATTGCATGGCCAAAGACAAATGGGTCGGTGTTTTGAATCCCATTGTAGCTGACGGGCTTGCGCCAAAAGGGGCGATAGACGAATTCCGGTAGATTGCCGGACGGCTTGGCAAATCGGCTGACAGCTTCCGATTCGGCCTCCCATTCGCCCCAGAATAGCACGTTGCCTTGCCGTAACGTGCCGGCCTCAAGATAGCTGGCCTCGCTTACCATGAACTTGCGCTTGTGATCACCCGTGTTCCAGGTACGCAGATTTCCCTGATCAGGCTTATGCTCGCCTCCTGGATGCATAAATTGAACAAATACCAGTTGATCATGCATTAAGAGCCTCCACAAGAGCCTTGCCGATTTCCCTCTTGTCGTTTCCACCAACCGTGCCAAACGGTCTTTGCGCAGCCCGCCCAAATGAAAACATGCATGGCTTGCCTGTCTTAAACAGGCGGCGCGAAATCTCCACGTCATATGGTCTTAGTCGCGCGACGCGGTAACATAGCTTCCAGGATCTCTCCTCGCCAAACTCAATTCGGTCCATGTAGTGCCTCGCGACCGACACAATCGCAAGGTCGAGTTGCAGGTACTCAACCAGCTCATGCCAGAGCTCAACCCCCCAATCGAGCAGTTTGGTGCGTTCACCAGTGGAAAGCTTGCTCCACGTCGGATCGGTTGCCAGAGGTGAGCAAATATCAGTGTGAAGCGCCACGCGGCGGCCTTCGTAGAAGCTCGCGCCTGCCCCATCCAGAATAGCGCCAAATGCCTGGTCGAACCAACCCCGATATGGCTTTGCGCTAAAGTACGAGCCGAGCGAATCGACATATGTCATAGTCTCAGAGTCGGTTAAGACGACTCTGCCCACAAGCTCTCTCGCGATTGGGAACCTTAAGAACCAGTCTGCCATTGGAAACTCTGCCGACGATGGATTGAGCCCAACCGTGATGATTCGGATGTCGGATTGCTGATATGCAGTCAGATCGCCAAAGTACAGGATTGGAATCGCGGGCCGGACGATGTGTGGTGCCTGTGCGGACCCGAACTGTCGCCAACCGTTGTCCACAATCATGCGCAGTTGGTTTTCCATGCGGCCGTTGTCTCCCTCGATCAAATTGAGACGTAAAAGTTCGGAGCACCGACCGTGCGGCATCAGCTACGTCGTTATCGCGAAGCCAAGCAGTCGATCATCCACTTATCCTACTCGCAGTACCGTGCCGGAAGCGGAAGCATGCAGACAACAAAATGCAACGAATATCTGAGTGATGGAAGAGTGGAGACCCCGCATAAGTGGGTCTTTCATCCGGTAGGACGACCGGCCGCAGGCCCTCCAGCCACGAAACCATAGTCACTTCAGTGCCTCGCTCGCCGTCGGCGTTCCCTCGCGAGCAGGGGTTACTGAGCGTAGGGCTTCCGGCAGAGGCGGCAGATGGGGCAGAGATTGCCGTCCGTGTCGTGAAGGGCGGTGCAGCCAGCGCACTGCTTCCAGCCTCGGTCGAGCCGCCACCTGCGGAGGTTGTGGTCTCGTGTGACGCGCACGGTAATAGACTGGCGCATCTTCTCGTCGGGGATGGAGACCAGCGAATCGAGCTCTTTTAGGAGCGCCACTTTCTCGTCCGTGGACAGCGCAACCAGCGTCAAATCCTCCTCCGAAGGATTCTCGATTCTCTCGTCTACGACTGCTGATTTCTTAACACCCTGCGCTCGGTAGATTATCTCCTTGATAATTGGACGGCCGATACGGCGGTTCAACTCCGCGAGGATATGCGGCTTGAGGAAGGTCAGCTCGTGGGACCATACCGAGCTTTTGGTGCGGACAAAGAGGATGCCGTCCCGGACCGTCTCGGCTTCAGTCGCGGCTGCCGCCTGCGGACCTACCGCCCCGGCCCAATAGGCGAGCGCCAGGCTCTCGCGGACCTTCGCGCCGCTCTCCATGCTGCCGAACAGCCCTTCCAGCGCCTCCGTGACCGCGCCCTGCCCTCGCCCTCTACGCCTCATCGCTTTCTCCACCGACAGCCGCGCTGACGGGCTGAGCCTGCCCTGGTTTCTCGCTCGAAGATAGTGATCCGTTTATCGATACCGGTGATACCGGCGATACCGTTCCAGATTCGACATGGAACACCCGCGCATCCTGCAAGATATCGGCGGGAAACGCGCGCAGGTTCGTGCAGGTGATGAACGTCTGGCCGCGGCCCCGCATCCAGCCGAGCAGGTGGCCCCGGCGCGCGTCGTCTAGGTCCGACATGACGTCGTCCAGCAGCAGCACGGGCATCTCGCCGACGTACTCCTCCATTAACCGGAACTCCGCGAGCTTCAGGCTGAGCACGACGGTGCGCTGCTGCCCCTGCGACCCGTACGTCCGCGCATCCGCGCCATTGATGAGGAACTGGACGTCGTCGCGCTGAGCGCCGGCCAGCGTGACGCCACGGCGCTGCTCGTCCGCCGAGACCCGCTTCACCTCCGAATGGAATGCGGTGGCGAACGCGGCGGCATCGCAGCCCTCCGGAAGCGGGATATTGGGCAGGTAGCGGACGGCCAGCGATTCGCGCCCGTCCGTCAGGTCCCGGTGAATCTCATCGGCGAGCGGCGCGAGGCGCTCCAGAAAGAACCGCCGCTTGTCTATAATCGGCGCGCCGTAGTGGACGAGCTGATCGTTCCATGCGTCCAGCCCGCTGTCGCGATAGGGCCGGTCGCGCAGGTCGCGGAGAAGACGGTTTCGCTGCTCCAGCACCTTCTTGTACGACGCCAGATCGAAACAGTATTTCGGGCTGATCTGGGATATTTCGAGGTTGAGCCAGCGGCGTCGGATAGAGGGATCCGCTGAAGCGATACCAAGGTCCAGCGCCCCAAAGAAGACCGCGTTCAGCTGCCCCAGAAGCTCGATAACCCGTGGACGCCGGACGCCATTGATCCGAATCGACTTCTTGTCGGTCTGGAAAACGGAGAGCTCCAACTCCACGTCCGGCTCGCGCTCTCGAATCACCTCCGCCGCTGCCGTGGCCTTGTCGGCGGCGCGCTGGATCATCTCCGATTCCCGGCTCGCTCTGAGGCTTCGAGTCGTGGCGAGGATATAGAGCGCCTCGAGCAGGTTGCTCTTTCCCTGCGCGTTCTGCCCGACGAGAACGTTGAGCCCCTCACAGGGGTACAGATTCAGCTCCGTGTAATTCCGAAAGTTCCGCAGCTCAAGCTGTTGAATCCGCATTCACATTACCAGTGTCCCGAAAATGTCCATTCGCCCGATCAGGCCGTCCATCCGGGCCGAACTCGCGCACGCAAGAGACTCATTATTGGTATATATAGAGAGAGTCTTTAGTTTTGTTATGATTATTATGCAGTGCATAACGTGCATAACTTAGCACGCAGCCGGATTGCCGCAAAATGCGAGAGAGAAATATCATTTACAGCGGCCCCAATGGAATAGCCAATGACTGTCAACGCTGTATTCGGATAGAAACGATTTGCGGCCAAAATCCGTGAATCAGGAAGAAATAGTTACGCAGAATCGGCTGATTTACGGTGTATAACCAGGTCTCCATTTGTGCGTTCATGCAGCTAACTTTGAGGCCGGAAGTCCGGCGATTCGGATTTGCGCACAGAGCGGGGAGGTTACGCACTAAGTTATGCACAGCGCTGTGCATAACTCGACCGGTAGCTCGGGCAGGTAAGAAGCAGGTTCAGCGCTCCAGCTTGCCGCGAATTGACTGTACGCGGGCATGCAGCGGGCGGTCGAAGGGAAGCAGCCCCTCCAGTTTCGCAATTCCGCGCTGAACCGTCGTATGGTCGCGCCCGCCGAAGGCCGCGCCAATCTGCGCGAGCGGCATGTTCGCAAGCTCTCGGCAGAGAAGCATTGCCGCTTGTCGCGCCTGCACCGCGGCCTTGTCGCGCCGCTCGCCGCGAAGACCCTCGACCGTTGTCCCGAACTCCTCGGCGGTCGCCTGCATGATCATCTCGACCGGAACGTTCTTGCGCGTGCCGGGCAGCGGGCGGTCTATGTAGTATTCGCCCAGCACGCTCTGCGCCACCTCCATGCTCGGCAGCGTCTTCATGATGGAGGCATAGGCCACCAGCTTCGTCAGCGCCCCTTGCAGCGTGCGGATGTTCGACTGGATGGCGTCGGCGATGTAGAAGAGCACGTCTCCCGGCACGGACCAGTTCTCCGCTTCGCAGCGCCGTTCCAGAATCGCGGCCCGCGTCTCCAACTCCGGCGGGTTGATGTCAGCAATCAGCCCGCTCTCGAATCGGGAGCGCAATCTCTCATCCATCGTGCGCAGCTCGCGCGGACTGCGGTCCGAAGCGATGACTATCTGCTTTCCGGATTGATAGAGAGCGTTGAAGGTGTGGTAGAACTCCTCCTTCGTCTGCTCCTTTCCGGCGATGAACTGGACGTCGTCCACGAGCCAGATGTCCATGCTGCGGAAATAGCTCCTGAAGAGATCCATCTTCTTGTCGCGGAGCGCGCCGACATAGTGCTGCGTGAAGTTTTCGCCATCCACGAGCGCGACGCGAATACTGCCATCCCGTTGCCTCACGGCATGACCAATAGCGTGAAGCAGGTGGGTTTTGCCCAACCCGGAGTTACCGTAGAGGAAGAGCGGGTTGTAGACGGTTCCGGGAGACTCTGCAACTGCCGTCGCGCCTGCATGCGCCAGACGGTTGCTTCTGCCGACTATAAAGTGGTCGAACGTATATCCTTCGTTCAACGGGAGCGAAGGGATAGCATCGATAGGGGGCAGTGGCGGTGGTGCGGAGGAGCGCGCGGCAGCAGTAGGCGCTGCAATCTGCACGAATTGTTTCTCAGAATCGGAGTGGAGGCCGAACAGGGGGCGCTCCTCCGGCGTTATGAGATTGAATCGAATATCGAGGGGTGCGCTGAGATGCTCTTCCAGGGCCGTGCGAATGTCCGGGAGGTACTTCTTGAGCCACTCTCTCGCCCAGGCGCTTGCAACGCCCAGCGTCGCGACGCCATTGCTGTAAGTCAACGGCTGAATGGGGCGGATATAGCCTTCGAAGGCGGCTCGATTGATGACGGATGCCAGCGTGACCAGGGCGCGGCTCCATGCGCGCTTGAGCGTAATGGAGCGATCGTCGTCACCAAGCTCAAGCTGTTCGCCGCTCATCGATTCACCGGTCCGCTCACAGGATGCGTCTCTTCGCCATAGTCTGTCGTCACAGTGCGAAATTATAGCAGAATGGTAGGGACGAGGCAATGTGGTAAGAGGTGGGTTCAAGCAATGCGGGGCGCGGATACAGGCGCTCCCTATAGGCCGTTTCTTTGGAAGGGTTGAATGCCGCACATCTATAATGTGAAATGAGTTTCAGGCATAAGATTATATTTTCACAAAATAGACTATATTACTTGACAGCGACTGCCCGGCATGATAGCATAAATGGACCGGGTTCCTCTCGACATTGCTGTCCTGACATTACTGTCCTGCGAGGGTTGAGCCTCTCTTTGTGCAGGCCGGGCCGAACAAAGCGACATCTAATTCATAACTAATATTGCTGGGAGATGCACCTTGTCCGACAACTCAAAACCGACAGATATACCGCAGTCGAATCAGGAAACAGCAGCCGCGAGGCCCTCCGATTCCGGCTCGCATAAGATTACCGTCGTACTGCGGACATCAGGTCAGCGGCGCTGGCGTCAGGCAGGCATGGTATTTGGTACTGTGTTCTGTCTCATGTCGCTTGCCGCGGGAACCGTCTTCGGTCACTTCTATTGGGGCAGCGATTTTTTTCACAAAACTTTCAATGAGCACGGGCTTCAGGTTGCGATGGATGTGCTCACATCCGGGGACCCAACCAAAGAGTGGACGCCGGAGCGGCAGTTCCCCGACCGTACGTCGATGAACGTGCTCATTCTCGGCGTGGACCACGACTACGACGACCGCGATCAGATAGTGAAGTCCAGCCCTGGCCGCAGCGACTCGATTCTCCTGGCGCGCGTCGATTTCATCAACAAGACCGTCAGCGCGATTACTATTCCTCGCGACACGGCGGTCCGCGTACCCGGATACCGGGGCATTCACAAAATCAACGCGGCGCACAACCTCGGCGGCGAAGAATTGACCATGGAGACCATCAAGAGCGTCTTCGGCGTTCAGCCCGACGCTTGTGTAACGGTCAATTTCGAGGGGTTCCAGCAAATAGTCAACACCATCGGCGGCATCGACGTGAATGTCGAGAAGAAGCTCGATTACGACGACAACTGGGGCAACCTCCATATCCATCTGAAGCCCGGCTACCAGCACATGGACGGCTATCGCGCCATGGGTTACGTGCGGATGCGGCACTCCGACAGCGACGAAATGCGGTCCAAGCGCCAGCATGAATTCCTTGAGGCGATGCGCACGAAGCTGAAGGCTGGTTCCACGTTCATGGTGCTGCCCAAGCTCGTGGACAGGCTTAGTGACAACCTGAAGCTCGCGAATCTTAGCCGGGACCAGATGTACACGCTGGCTAACTTTGCCCGCTCCATTCCGAAAGAGAACATCACGATCAAGACTCTGCCCTCCTTCGAGGGGCCGAGCTACGTAACCATCTACGCGGACAAGAGCGCGAAAATGATTCAGGAGATATTCTTCCCGAACGATCTGGTCGCGCTCAATATCGACGCTCCCGACCCCAACGCGGTTCGCGACATGAACGCGCCGTACGAACGCGGCGCCGGCCGTCGTCGCGTTCGTGCCGGAAAACATGCAAAACATACCGTCGACGCCAGCGTGGAGCCCGCCCCCACCGATTCATCAGTGGGTCCGCCGGACCCGGCCACGCCGGGCGGAAGCGATTCCAAATCTGCCGAGCCGACTTCGGGTACTGAAGATGCGCCGAAGCCCGGCGACAAAGATAGTGGCAAAGATAGTGGCAAAGATAGTGGCAAAGATAGTGGCAAAGATACTGGCAAGGGCGCTGGTAACGATACTCGCGGTTAGATTGAAAACGGAATAGATAGGCTTGCGGGAGCGTGGGAGAAGGTCCCACGCTCCCGTTTTGCTGTCAGTCAACGGGTAAACTGGTCAATGGGTCAACGCGCCTAGATTCATTGACCAATTTACCCATTGATTGATTTACCCATTGACCAATTTACCCATTGACACATTTACTGGTTGTCCGGTTTACAGTCACGACATGCCGAGTATTCCGAACCCGTGCCTGATGCTGTTGACCGACCGCACGCGCCTGACGCCAAACTGGACGTTGGCACAGGTGGTCGCCCCCGCAATCACCGGCGGGTGCAATCTCGTGGCGCTGAGGGAGACGGATATCCCGGCGAATCATCGCATGACGATTGCGCGATTCGTTGCCGACGGCGTGAAGCGGCGCGTGCCTTTCCTTATCTCGGACGACGCGGAGATGGCCGGCAGGATCGGGGCGCAAGGAGTACATATCTCCGGCGCTGGAGTATCCATTGCGGAAGCTCGCGAGCGCGTTGGACAGGAGGGGATAGTTGGGGCGTCTATAAGCAGCCGGAAAGACGCTGAACAGAGGGCAGGCGAGGGGGCGGACTATCTGCTCATCGAGTACGACTGGACGAGTCCGGAGCGGATTCTCGCCCACTTCCGGCAGTTGGTCGAAGGTCTCGCGGCGCCCATAATCGTCGGAACGGATATGCCGGTGGAACGGGTTGCGGAGTGCATTGTGGCCGGGGCGGTGGGTGTGGCGATCTGCTCGCCCGCGATGAGCGCCTATGACAAGACCGCCGCCTGCCGCGCCTATGCCGAGGCGCTAAATAGCTTGTTGTAGCTCGCCCTGGATCGGGTGGTATCCTTCATGGGTGTTCGGATGTCCAAAATCCTCCGATATAAGCGCAAATCAAAGTTCCCGCTCGCCGGCCTTTTCGCGATTTTCCTCATCATAATCATAATTATGGGCGCTTCTGCGTCACGCGCCGCGCAGGAATCGGCAAATCCCGTTTTGCGGATCGGCCTCGTGCGGCAGTTTGGCAGCGCAGCGGAGGTCTATGTCTCTGCTCCCGAATCTGCGCGTCTTGTCGATGGCGATGGGCATGTGAAAGCAAAAGGTCCGGCTCTCTGGCGCGCTCGTGTTGGAAGTGGCCGGGAGATAACCGTTATGGACGCCGCCGACTCGGTCGCGGCGCGGGGCTCAACTGTGCGTATCGTGATTGGCGAGCATAGCCATGGAGAATTTCTAGGGCTGTCTCTCTCCGCTCCTATTACTCGGCCATCGGGACAGGCGCTCAACTCGCGCAGCCGCGCACTGCCGGCCCCGGCTCGTTTTCGCGGCGAGATCGAGCTCGCCTGCGGCCCGCAATCCGGGAGCTTGCGAATCGTCAATGAAGTACCGCTCGAGGAGTATCTGCGAGGCGTTGTGGGAAGGGAAATCGGGGCGGACGCGCCGGGCGAGGCCCTGAAAGCCCAATCGGTCGCCGCCCGAACCTATGCCCTGAAGAACCGTGGAAGATTTTCGGCGGCCGGATACGACATGACCGATACGACGGCGTGCCAGGTCTACGGCGGAGTGGAAGCGGAGGCCGAATCATCGGACCGCGCGGTGCGCGAGACTTGCGGCATCGTGCTCAAGCGGTCGGGGGCGCTCATCGAGGCTGATTACTACGACGATTGCGGCGGCATAACCGCGCCGGGCGACTCGCCGGATGATTTTCCTCCGTCCGTTGTGGACGGTCCGGGCAGTTATGGACTGGACTACTGCGCGCAAGGCTCGTCACACGCCTGGAAGCTTTCCGTGAGCGCGGCGGAGATGGGACTATTGGTTCGAAGGTTTGTGGACAACGTCTCCGAGGAGAAGCTCACGCATCTGGAAGTCTTGTCTGTCGACGTGTCCGGACGCGCGAGGACTGTGCGGATAACCGGCAGCAAGGGTACGGTAAAAGATATTTCGGGGTCGGAGTTTCGCGGATTGGTCGGCTACAACCGCCTGAAAAGTACGCTCTTCAAGATTGCCCGCAACTCGGAAGGGGTTTACCAGTTCGAGGGGCGCGGCTATGGTCACGGTCATGGGCTTTGCCAGGCCGGAGCGATGGGAATGGCCGCGCCGCCCTACAGCCGCTCGTACCGCGACATACTGGCACACTACTTTCCCGGAGCAGATATGGTCACGCTTTCGGATATGCGCGAGAAAATGCCGGGCGGAGAAACAGGTAAGAATCAGACGAAAAGTCGCAAGGACGGTCACAGGTGAAGAAGCGGTATTCGATATTCGTAATTTTGGTTGCAGCCGCCGTCTGCGCGATGATGGCGCGAGCCGGCGCCGACGATTGGCCTACCGTCCGGCATGACAGCGGCAACACCGGCTTGAGCGCGGACAGCCTCGCGCCGCCGTACGTCCTCGACTGGCGCGTAAAGGTCCGCGAATCTGCTGTCCCCGTGCTCCTTGGGAGCGGTGGATTTGTCTGCGTGGGTCTGCGAGCGCCGGGCAGTCTGAAGCCCGAGATCCGGCTGTACGATTCACGCGGCCATCTCCTGCGTCGCATGCCCGGCATGCTGCCCGCCTATTTTCACGACGGCCTGCTAGTCGTAAGCGTTGGCGGCGAGATGCGGGCCTACCGGCAAGATTCCGAAACGCCTCTCTGGTCCCTGCCGAACGCGGGAGCTCCCGCGGACCTGCGCGGCGCAATCGCGAGAGACGGGCTTCTCTACTGCCTCTACACAGGCTGGCAGTCGCCGCTGAAGCTTTACGTGATTCGCCTGTCGGACGGGGCTGTGGTTTCAAAGCTGGAGCGGGATTGGAGTTGGGGATTCGGTCCGCCCGCGCTTGACGGTGATGCGCTTTACGTGGGGACTGCCCACTGGCTTCAAGTTCTCGACCGCGGTTCGTTGCTGCCTCGCTGGGCCTGGTACGACGGCGGAAACTGTTGGCCGATGGTCGCCAATGGACGGCTGGCGGCTCAGGGACCGATGCACAGGGCCGGAATCTACGATCCGGCGATGATGAAGACAATAGGCGGCACGCACGCGTGGCGCGGAGCGGCCCACGGAATTGCGCGCGGGCCGAGTGGACAGTGGGTTCTTGCCAAATCGCGGACCGACCCGCAGGAGCTGATAGGGCTCGACCTTGCCAAGGGAGAGGAGCTTTGGCGGCAGCCTATCTGGGTCGGCGGCTACGCGCTCGACAACTATACGTCCATGGCGGCAGGAACGGACCATTGGATTCTCGTTCCCGGCTGGCACACGGCGGAGCGGGACTTCAGAATTGCAAAGGGCGGTTTCTACGCTTTCGACGCGAAGACCGGCAGACAGGCGTGGAGCAGCGAGCGTCCAAAGATGAAGGGACTGGCGGTCATTATCAGTGACGGTGCGGTGTACGGGTTCGGCTCCGATGGATACCTCTACAAGTTCCGCAGCAAACTCCTGCGCAAAAACTCCGTCATCGTCATGAAGAGATGAAAATGGCGATTATCGAGTCCGTGCCGCCTGGCGGGATAGAACATGGTCTCGAAGCTGCGCTTGGCGTCCTGCAGGGCGTTTGCCAGCCGTGCCGAGTTCTGGAAGTGGACATTGTCGTCCTGCAATCCATGGATGAGCAGGAAGCGGCCTTTCAGCTTGTCCGCGTGCGTGATGGGCGATCCGCCGAGATAGCCGTCCGGGTTGTCGGACGGGAGCCGCATGTACCGCTCGGTGTAGATCGAATCGTAGAGTGTCCAATCCGTGACCGGCGCGACGGCGACGCCTGCCCGAAACAGGTCCGCGCCGCGCATCATGCACAGCGAAGCCAAGCAGCCGCCATAGCTCCAGCCCCAGATTCCTATGCGTTTCGGGTCCACCCACGGCAGGGTGTGCAGGAAGCGCGCCCCTTCCATCTGGTCGTTGACCTCCCGCTCGCCGAGCTTCCGGTACACCTGTTTCTCGAACGAAGCCCCTCGTCCGCCCGTGCCGCGATTGTCCACCATGAACACGCCATAACCCTGTTGCGCAAGAAGGTGATACCAGAGCGCGCGCACGCCGCCCCACTGGTTCGTCACAATCTGCGACCCCGGCCCTCCATACGCATGCATGAGCACGGGATAGCGGCGCTCCGGGTCGAACCCCTTCGGCATCAGCATGCGGGCATTCAGCGTCTCGCCCTCGGACGTCTGAATCGTGAGCAGCTCCCAGGGACCGGGATCGAACTTTGCAAGATTCGGCAGCGGTTCCTGGATAATCGTCGCACCCTCCGCTCCGCCGGCATCCTTCACTTTGACAACGGGTGGCTGGTTGAGGGTTGAGTGCGTGTGAACGAATCGCGACGCGTCATGGGAGAAGAGAGCGCGATTCCAGCCCTGCGTGGATGCTGTCAGGCATTTGGGCTCGCCGCCGTCGAGCGAGACGCGGTAGACGTGTCTCTCCACGGGCGACGGGCGGGCGGCGGAGAAGAAGGCCGCGCGAGCATCCGAATCCACCGCCAGAACCTGGTCAACCTCCCATTCGCCCCAAGTCACTTGCCGGATCAGATGGCCCTGCACGCTGTAGAGATAGGCATGCCGCCATCCGTCTCGCTCCGACAGCAACAGAAACGCGTCCTCTCCAACGAAACGCGCGTCGCCTGGCGAATCCAACCAAGCATCTTCCTGCTCGCTGAACAGAACGCGCGCGTCTCCCGTATCGGGGTCCGCCAAAATGACATCAAGATGGTTCTGGAGCCGGTTCAGCCGCTGAACGAGAAGGTTATTCCCGCAGGGAGTCCACTGCATGCGCGCGACGTAAAACTCTCCGCCCGCATAGGCTTCATCGTCCTTTTCCGGCTCGATTCGCATCCAGCGCGTTTCGCCGGTATTCAGGTCGAGCACGCCGATTCTCGCGGTAGGATTCGGGTCTCCCGCGCGGGGATAGCGCGTGCGAATCGGGGTCATGTGGAGGTTGTCGTAATCCGGCAGCAGGAGTTCGGGGACGCACGTCTCGTCCTGCTGGAAATAGGCGATTCGGAGTCCGTCGGGCGACCAGGCCCATCCGTCGGACAGGCCCAGCTCCTCCTCATAGACCCAGCCGAGCCGCCCGTTATAGCGGGCCGCGGAAGCATCAAATGTCCACTGGCGCTCGGTTCGGGTCTCTAGATCGAGGGTCCAGAGGTTATCACTCCGCACGAATCCTAGCAGCTTGCCATCCGGCGAGAACTTGGCATTGCGTTGGGGCTCACGCGTATCCGTCAGCCGCTCGACGCTGCGCTCTGCTGCGTCGTACAGAAATAGATTGCCGGAGGGAGAGAAACGGGTGGGCGCCAGCTCAGGCAGAAGCAGCTTCGTCTCGTCCGGCGACCAGGCATAGGCGTGAATTGGCAGGGAGTCGCCCATTCCGGGCGCTCCGGGTAAGTTGAGGGAATCGGGGTCGATGAATTGCTCTCTCAGACCGGTGTCCGTCTCCAGAATCCAAACCGTTTTCCGTTCGGATTCGTGGGCTTTGTCGAGGAATGAGAGCCGCTGGTTGTCCTTCATCCAAAGCGGCTGGACGAGGCTCTTCTCTTCAAACGTATCGGAATCGAAGATCGCTTTCAAGGTGAAACGGCGGGGCTGCTCAGGAGATTCGGGCAAAATGGCTTCCTCGAAGGCTATTCGGCCTGGGCGCAGCGCGCCCGTTTCAAGAGTAGAGTGGTTACATGCTCCGCGCGGCCCAGAAATTCGCCCAGCCGGAAAGTGACTCCCGGATGCCGGACCTGCGCCTCTTCGAGCAGAGTAGGAAGGTCGTCAGCAACGTGATTACCGGTGTGGAGGAAGTATGGAACGGCAACTATCTCCGTCGCGCCCTGTGCTACGCACGAATCGATGGCCGTGGGAATGTCCGGCTCATTGCATTCCATGAAGGACGCTTCCACGATCGGATAGACGTTTCTTCGACGGATCACGTCCACTACCCTGTGCATGGGATCATTGGCCGATGCGCGCGGGCTCCCGTGAACCATGACGAGGAGAGCCACTTTGGAATTCGGAATTCGGAATTCGGAATTCGGAAGATTATTCATGGAGCAGCCTTCGCCGCTTCTGCGACGGCGATACCGGCGGGAAGATACGGGACGCGGGGGCAGCGCGGTGTGCCGTAGAGCGGACACTGCGGGTCCGCCTCGCAGAACTCGGCGGCTTTGTTGAAATCGTCGCGCCAATGTTCCGGTCCGCGCGCATCCGAGGCCAGTTCCAGCAGCGCGTCCGCCAGCGCCTCGTCGAAACCGAGCGGAGGCGCTATTCGGAGTTCGAGATTCGGCCACCGCTCCTGGGCCGCCGCGACATGGGCGGGGAGATCCACTCTCACGAATTTGCCCGGCACGAGGAAATAGGGCACGACGATGATTCGCTTCGCCCCGGACTGCGCGCAGCGTTCCACCGCGTCCGCGAACGTCGGCTCCGTGTAGTTCATGAAGCCGACTTCGACCGCCGCAAAACCGCCAATCTTCTGCACCCTGCGCGCATGCCAGCTCAGAGTTTCGCCCGCGCCGCAAAGCACCGATCCGTGCGAAAAGAGTATGAGGGCGTCCATTCGTTCTCGTTTCGCTCCTAACAGCCAGTTTACCTACCTTGTTCGGAATCGGCCGTCCACTCTCATATACGACGCGTCGGACAGGAATCGCTTCCGGCCACGCGGCAAAAAGCCCCGCGGTCGGTGCGCTAAACCGCGGGGCTTTCATGAACCTGCTACTGGCGTGCTAGGGGCTGTCGGCTCTCGCTGTGGAGCGGTTGCGCCGCTTCTTCTTCATCTGCGTGGAGAATCCGCCGCACCAGGTTGTCGAACCGTGCGTCGCAGGTGTCCTTGTAGAAGGACACGAGGCCGAAGGCCCCACAGCGAGGGCCGATAGCCCCTCGCATTCACGCGCATTGGTTTGTGCTCATTCGTCTGCGTTAGGTGAGTTCCTGCTATCGAATTGTCTCGGGCGTATAGGGCGTCTGCTGGCCCGCCGCCTTCTCGGAGGCGAACAGCCGGTCATGCTGGATCGAGTTATACGTCCAGATGCTTCCGCAGATGAACAGAATGATTGTAAGAGCGACAAGCGCAAGTATCTCCCAGCGTGTTTGGCGCCGATCTTCTCGCTCATTGATAATATTGCTGAGAACCATATCGTGGTCCGTATCATTCCACTGGCTGGCGGAGCGCACCTGATTTGTCACGACCTGTTCCTGAATATCGGGATCCGGCGGCGCGCCGTCTGTGAGCGTGGGTACGCTTCCAATGGACGGCGGGCGGCGAAACATTACCATTGTGATTCACTTTCTTTTATGATAAGCTCGCCTGCACATTTATGGGCGAGAGCGAGCGGGTACTCTATAATTGAAAGACGGCGCGGCTTCGGGCGAAGTTCCGCGCGCGCTCCCCAGGAGATTTCTCTTATGCATTCAGGCAGCCGCTTACCGCGCCGCTTACTGCTCATCTGCGCAGCCGTCATACTAATGGCTGTACTCACCACCGGAGCGCCTCAGGCCCTCGCGCCCGACAGCGGATTCAGGGAGCCGGTGTTCCTTGCCAACCTACAGAATCGCAAGATAAACGAGAGCTCCGGGATTATCGCGAGCCGCCGGACGCCCGGAATCTTCTGGACGCACAACGATTCGGGTGACGGTCCCAACCTCTTTGCGACGGACCGCAGGGGACGCTCCCTCGCGACCTTCACGGTGCCCGGCGCGACCAACGTAGACTGGGAGGATATCGCGGCGGGACCGGAACGAGGGGACCGCGCCACACTCTATATTGGCGACATAGGCGACAACGGCGGCTCCCGCGACGACACGGCGGTCTATCGCATACTCGAACCGAAGGTGGACTCCAACAAGCCCGGTCAGACAGGACAGACCGCGAAGGCCGAAAAGTTCCCCTACCGCTATGCCGACGGGCACCACGACGCGGAGACTCTCTTGGTCGATCCGAAAACCGAAGAGATATTCATAATCATCAAGACGGACTCCGGCCTCAGCTCCGTCTACAAATTTCCCCTGCCGCTCACGCCAAACCGCGTGGCTACGCTTCAGAAGGTGGCAACCGTAACTTTCACGAATCCCCTGCGATTTCGCGGCCGGGCCGTTGGCAAGCTTGCCACGGGCGGCGACATCTCGCCGGATCGAAGGCACATTGCTATCCGAACCTACACCGATGGATTCGAATGGAATATCCAGCCGGGCCAGGCCATCGACGACGCGCTCCGAACCAGGCCCCGAGAATTCGCCGTGCCTTGGATCGGCCAGTTCGAATCGCTGTGCTACAGCCTGGACGGCCGGTTCCTCTTCACCACCAGCGAGGGCGTCCCGTGCCCGCTCTGGGAGATTTCGCGGAAGTGATGGCGGAGGAAGTCGGAAGACGGAAGTCGGAAGACGGAAGTCGGAAGACGGAAGACGGAAGACGGAAGACGGAAGACAGAGACCATTCCCGCCCGACGACCCAACGACCCATGACTCCTTTCCGTGAAATCGCCGCTCTCTTCTTTCGCCTCGGGACCGTCGCGTTCGCCGGCCTTCGCTTTCGCTCACTCTAACATTGTGAACGGCAACGCTTCAGCAGGAGAGCCTTCGGTCCTCGGCGAAAAGACGGTCCGAAACCGCTTGCGTCCATCCTACGTAGGTTTCTCGGAGAGACGAGGAAGCGAGATGACGCGTATTGTCAGATTCTTTGGCGTTGCTGCTGCAATGGCTGCAATGCCCGTTGCACCCGCGATTGCCGGTCCGGTATTGGCGGCTGGCGCTGATGCCCTGGCCGAGGCGCGCGCCCTCTACAAGCAGGGGCAGTATGCGAAAGCGGCCGCGAAGTACGCGGAAGCCGCGAAAGAGCATCCGGCCAATCCGGCTATCCTCTGGAATGAAGGCTTTGCCTATCGCAAGCTGGGCCGCTATGCCGAGGCGCTGTCCGCGTTCGAGAAGGCCGGCAAGCTGGATCCCACCCACAGCTTCGCTTCCAAGCCCGGCAAGTATGAGGAGCTGGTATCCTCCACCCGCCGAAAGGTTAAGCCAATCCCGGCTCACCGCGGGTCGGCCCGGCGCGCGGCTCCTCCGACTAAAGCAGCAGTTTTGCCGGAGGTCGCGGCTCTCGGGAAGAGCGCTGTATTTGTGCAGGAACCGAACTGGGCACGAGTAAACGTAAGCTATCTTGAATCGCTGTCGGGCGAGCTTCAGCATAAGAGCGCCGGGAAGCTTCCGGTAAAGTTTCTCGTCACGGCCAACGAATATCGCGGAGGCCAGCTATTGCGATATGCGACAGCCATGCACCGCGCATTGCATATCGATAAGGGTTATCTGTTCGTCGCGTCACGGGGCGGAGCGGCCGCTGTTACCGGCTCGACTTCCGCCCAGGAGTTGAAGGCGCAATCGGCCAGAGTGAGCCGCGCCGTCCGGGACGGGGATGCGGCGCGCGGGCTAGAGCAGCTCGCCCGCGCAGTCGTGAAATAGAGAAAACAGGCGTCCTGCAGACATCCAACCAATCCATCGATCCATAAATCCATTCACTCGGGGGGTTTAACGTGCGACGAGTATTACGCTTCAGTGTCTTAGCCGCGGCGATTCTAACGCTTGCGTGCGCCTGCCTTGCCGATCTGTTTAGCGAAGGCAAGGACCTCCACAAAGCGGGCAAATTCGCCGAGGCAGCGACCAAGCTCGAACAGGCAGCGAAAGAGAATCCAAGCGACGCGAGGATCTGGTGGCAGCTAAATTTCACCTATCACCAGCTCAAGAGAGAATCCGACGCGCTGAAGGCGGTCGAGAAGGCGGGGCAGGTCGATCCGGCGCACGCGTTCGCCTCGCAGCCGGGCAAGTACGAGCAGACACTCGCGGATCGCCAGAGCCAGGCAGGCTCGTCGACATCCGCTTCGGCGCCCGCCCCTGCTCCCGCCTCGAATCCGGCCAGTCCGCCCGTGAGCACGGGATCGACGACCAGCGGATCGGGCAGGGGCAACCTCACTCAGCAGCTAATGAACAGCGACGTTTATGTGGAGCCGGGCATGAACGTGGACGTCGAACGGCTAAGGAGCGTGGCGCAGCAGCTGAAACCGGCGGTCGTCAAATTCGTCGTCTTCAACTCAAATTCCAACTCCCGCGCGCTCGACCGCGAAGCGGGCCGAATCCGAAACTTCCTCAAGAGCTATATCAACCAGGGGCAGGGCTACGTCATCGTGGGCAGCCGCAGCGCGATAGCCGTCTCCAGCCCGTCCCTTAGCGACCGCGACAAGAGGGACCTCATCTCGCAGGTCGCGCCGCTTATGAGCTCGGGCCACTACACGGAGGGGCTTGAGAAGCTCGCTCGCGGACTCGTACACGAACGCGCGCCGCGCGCCACGTCTACGAGCCTGGGTCCGAACGGCATTCCGGTCGTTCACCACGTCCCGAACTGGATGCTCATCTTCGTCGTCGGAATCGCGGGCGTCGTGATTGTCTGGCTCATCGTTCGTTCGCTCAACAGCAAGCGCGAAATGGCTGCCCGGCGTGACCCGCTGGATCGCCAGAAGAGCGGCATCATCAGCGGAATGAACTACCTGGAAGAGAACGCCATTGGCCTCGACGCGAACAGCGCGGCCCGCGTGAAGGAGGCCCGATTCGCCGCCGGAACCAAGCTGGACGAGGCCTCGCGAATCCTGAGTCATGCTTCCAGCGTTTCCGATCTCAACCGCGCGCAGAGCCTTCTCGACCAAGCTGAGGCCGACGTACAGCGTGGGCGTGCGGCTCTCGATCGTGCGCTCGGTGGCGGTGCGGTTCCGTCAGGCGGTTCGGCAAGTTCCGGTGGTTCTGGCGGGGCTGTTCCGCCCGTCTATCCGAACGCTGCGACGGGAACATCCACCGATTGGAATCAGGTGCCGAAGGAAGAGAAGGGGGTCTGCTTCTTCTGTTCCCGGCCTGCGCTCCTACGCGAGCTGACACCCGTCTCAGTGAATCTGGATGGCAGCCAACAGAAGGTCCTCGCCTGCCCGGACGACCTTGTGACCATCAAATCGGGTCAAATGCCGCAGATGCGCACGTTCCAGCAGGATGGCCGCAACGTGCCGTGGTACGCCTACCAGGGTTACGACCCTTACCGCGATTACTACCATCCCGGCTACTGGGGCGGCGGGGCAGGCTCCTTTGTCACCGGCATGCTCGCCATGAACGCCATCGACAGCATGTTCTGGAACTGGCGTCATCCGGTCGGCTGGGGCTGGGGCGGCGGATACGGCTACGGCGGCAACAACTATGTCTTCTATCCCGACCACGACAACTACCGCGACTACTACAGCGGCCAGGCGGCGGGCTACAGCGATAACAGCGACATCGATCGGGCCAACGATTCGTCCGGCGCCGACTTCCTCTCGCCCACCGGCGGAGACGCCAATTTCGGCGGCACGTCAGGGGGCGATTCCATCGGGTCGGATCGGTCGTGACGGAAGATGGTCATGCGTTCGGGTATTCAGGCGGGCAGCGCTCATGAACAACTGAATACCTGAGCACCTGAATACCCATTCTATGCTTCGTTCCCCTCGAATCCTCTTCTATGCCGTAAACGGCCTGGGTCTCGGGCACGTGACGCGCCTGCTGGCGATTGCAAGGCAGGTTCGCGCGCTCGTTCCGGAAGCCGAAATCGTCTTCTTCACCTCTTCCGAGGCGGAGGACGTGATCTTTCGCGAGGGATTCGCGGCGTTCAAGGTGCCGTCGAAGACGATTCGGACGGAGGCGCGCCTGCGCTCGGCCACCTACGCGCGGATGCTCCAGACGGTGACGCTGAATCTCCTCGCCTCATTTCATCCGCACATTCTGGTCGTCGATACCTTTCCGGCCGGTGCAATTCAGGAGCTTCTGCCGGTCCTGCGATGGGAATCGCGGAAGGTGTTCGTCTATCGCGAGCAGCGGCCCGAGACCGCGCAGAGTCCGCTGATGCAGAACACGCTCCAACTCTACGACCTCGCGTTAATCCCGCATTTCGAGGGGGAGGTGGAGGCCCCCATGCCGGAGGGATTGGAGCGCGTGTGGACGGGCCCAATTCTCATCCGTGAACACAGCGAAACGAAGCCCCGTGGGGACGCGCGGCACATTCTTGGCCTGCCGCCCGACAAGCAAGTAGTCTACATAACCTTTGGGGGCGGCGGCGACGCGGATATGGACGACGCGCTCAGTAAGGCGGTGGATGCGCTCTCTAATCGGCCCGGCCTTCATCTGGCGGTCGCAAGCGCGCCTCTCTATCGGGGGCGAGTTTTCCGGGGCGAATCCGTTACGCCGGTCGATTACTACCCAATGGCGGAGCTCTACCCCGCCTTCGACGCCGCCCTCTCGGCGGCGGGCTACAACACCGCGATGGAGCTTCTGCACCACGGCGTCCCCTCCGCGTTCGTTCCCTTCGAGCGGCAGGTGGACGATCAGGAGGCGCGCGCCCGCGCCATTGAATCTGCCGGCGCGGGCCTGTGCGTCCCCGAGCTCTCCGCCGAAACGCTTCCGTCCGTGATTGAGCGCTTACTCGATCCGCTATCGGCATCCACCATGCGCGCTTCCGCCCGGAGGCTGGTTCCCGACAGCGGCGCCTGCCGCGCGGCAGAGGCTATCGTGGGATTGCTGGGCTAACACATAAACCCAACTCGATGCGACCAGTGAGACGAGGGTTCCCGCGGAACCACTATCCCCGTTTCCTCCGTTTCATCCCTCGCCGCAGCTCTTGCAAAAGCTCACGCTGCTCTGTAGCCGCTTCCCCGAACTCCTCCTTTAGGAGACGCAATGCATTCAGAATCTCGCGAGCTTCCGTTGCGCTTCGTTCCTCCTGCCGGGTTCGGAGGTTCGCTCTGCGGTATGCCGTCAGAATCGGCCTGTTCAGGCTTATGCGGTTAATTGAGAATTCGCCGACAGGGGTGAGAGGGAACAAGCGTACCATCGTCGAGAAGAACGACGTGAATTGATGAAGGCTCCAAACGGGGATTCCATAGCAGCAGCATATCGGGAGAGGTGGGCCAGTAGCCGCTTTTTGCGGATATTGCACTGATGGCAGGAGTAGATCAAATTTGCGAGTGAGTCGTCTCCTCCATGAGAACGCGGCTGGTAATGATCTATTGCCAATTCGCCGGCTGAGTCCTGTTCACGGACTCCGCAATATTCGCATGCAAACTCTGCCCGCTGTCGGACCTGCTGTCGAATGGACGAGGACAGTCGCATCAGGCGGTTGTCATTCGATTTTGCAGAAAGTCCTTTTGCATCTGTAGAATCTCCTGGCGGAGAACCCGATTTTCGGCGCGAACCTGTAGGAGGCGCTTCGAGGTCTCCTCTATGTCATGAAGCGCCGCGTCGATCTGAGCCTGTACCGACATGCGATCGGAACCGTCACGAATACGCACGGTTCGGGACTCTTCGGCATCCATTGCGGCATACCACTCCATTAGTTCCAATCGCTCCGATTCCGAGAGAGGGAGGTTTCGGGCGAATCTATCGTGCAGCTCTTGCCCTCGTTCCATTGCGGTCGTCCTTCGGCCATGAAAAACACCCGGTATGCCGCTTCAAATATCGGATGTTTTTCATGGAATTCGCATTGACGGCGATCTTGCGTCTGCTTACTTCGCGGGGTCGGCGCTCACCTCAGTGATGATCCAGCGGTCCCCGTCCTTGTCCGTCTTTTTCTTGAGCACGAATCCGACGCTGAAGGTCTGTTCTGCGCCGTTGTCGGCCTTCATGACGTGCTTCCCGTATGCCATCCATCCGCTGCCGGAGGCGGGCTCGACCTTGTCCAGGCTGTATTGGACCGTCTTTATCGCCTTGAGGGCGTCTTTAGTCATCTCGACGTAGGTCGCCACCTCGAGCTGCCTCCGGGACCGCCCTTGGGACATCAGCGTGAGATTCTCGGACGCGTCCAGATGCTTCTCGATCAGGGCTGAATTGCCGGTCCTGAACGCCGTCTCGATGTCCTTCACGGCCTGCGCGAGCGCAGGATCCTTTTGCAGCGGAGAGGGTTTGCGGTTCAGATAGTAGTCGTTGCCCGCGTCCTCGCCGGTTTTGATGGGCGGAGCTGTGCGGCGCGCGGCGTAGGGCGCGGCGTCGTCGGACGCCTGGCCCAAATCGCGGCGGGGCTCGCTGCGAACGTCGGCCCTTGTGTCGCTTCGCCCGAACGTGTCTCCGTTTCCCTGACGGTCATACCCGTACCGATTATCGTAGCTTACCGGAGGCGGAACCGTTCCGTAATAGCCGTTGTTTTGCCGGTAGCCGAGAGACAGCCCGCCCGCATTTAAGCCGAACGAGTATCCACCGGTGTTGTAGCCATTATATAAGCCGCCATAGCCGCCATAGCCGCCATAGCTGCCGTAGCCTCCGTAGCTCCCGCCGTAGTAGGCAGGCGCGTAGCAGGGCTGGCCGTTTACGATGATAAAGTTACCGCCGCCGTAGCCGTACCCGCCCCCCGGAATAAATCTCGCGCCGTGCGTAAAGGTGGGGTCAGGCGCGGGCTTCGGCCGGGTCAAGAGGTCGGCGCCCGGATAGATTTTTCGCGCATCGCCGGGCGGAAGCTGCGCCGATGACGGCAATGCCACTGCCAGGGAAGACCCCAGCGCAGTAAACGCGAGAATCCCAACTCCTGCTCTGCTGCCAATTCTTAAAGAGAACATTGCGGATACCTCGTATGTGCGGCGGTCAGTTCCGGCCGGGCGGATGGCCGGGCGTCGATGTTGCCGGCTTCGCGCCGAATAGCGCTTCGGCCGGGCGGACTCATAGCCTAATGCCAGACTCCCTCTACTATCTACGATTCAAACGGCAAACTGGTTACACAGGTTACATAGTGACAACGCACGTATCATCTGATCGCCGCGTGAAACCCCGGCGTCAATCCGCCGCGGGATAGCTTCCGAGTAGGGTTACGAAAAGCGCGTGTTCTCGAAGCAGGCTTACTGCTTTTGCCACATTCTTTTCGCGAATGTGGCCCTGAACGTCCATGTAGAATATGTAGTCCCAGGCCGCCACTTTGGCAGGCCGCGATTCGATCATCGTAAGGTTTACATCGTACTTCTCGAAGGCAGCCATCGCCCGAAAGAGCTCGCCGCTACGGTTGTGAACAGAGAACATGACGGAGGTCTTGTCACGGCCCGTAGGCTCGGGCTCGTTGTAGCCCAGGACCAGGAAGCGGGTGCGGTTGCTCGGGTTGTCCTCTGTGTGCTCCACGAGAATCGGCAGGCCATTCATCTCCGCTGCGAGAGCCGGGCATAGCGCAGCAGAATCGGGCTCTGCCGCCGCCATCTCCGCCGCCCGCGCGGTGCTCGAAACCTCGGTCAGCTGGGCGTGGGCCATGTGGGAGCGCAGCCACTGGCGGCACTGCGCGAACGGCTCCGTCTTGGAGTAGATTCGCTTCACTTGCTCAATAGTTTCGCAGCGCGTCGCCAGGTTGTGAACAATCGGCACGAACAACTCGGAGACGATTCGCAGATTCGTCTGCATGAAGGTGTCGAGCGTCTCTGGAATCACGCCGGACAGCGAGTTCTCCACCGGCACGACGCCATAATCGCATGTTCCTCGCTCTACCTGCGCGAATATATCAGCGATCGCATCGGTCGGATGAAAGTCGGACGAAGACCCGAACTTGGTGATTCCCGCCTGGTGCGAAAAGGTGCCGGGCGGCCCGAGATAGGCGACCGTGAGCGGCTTCTCCAGAGCGCGTGACGCGGAGATGATCTCCCGATAGATTGCGCGCACGGACTGTACCGGAAGAGGGCCCTTGTTCAGGGTCGCGAGCCGCTTGTAGACGGTTTGCTCGCGTTCGGGAGTATAATGAAATGATTTCGAGCGCGACTTGTGGTGGCCGATCTCCTGCGCGATCTCCGCGCGGCGATTGAGCAAGGCGACCACCTGCTCGTCAATTGTGTCGATCTCTTTACGCAGTTCGTTTAAGTTCATGAACACCTCTGTGCTGAGTGCTGAGCGCTGAGTCGGACTAACTCAGCGCTCAGTACTCGGTACTCAACACTTTCTCTATTGCGCGGCTGGACTCCTGCAGGAGGCCGCCCGGAGGACGTTATGACCGGTCGTGGCTGGTTCGGCAGACAGCGGAGGGATCGCGTGGCGGAAAACGTGCCGGAAGGCTTCGCGACCAAGTGTGCGGGCTGCGGGCAGATCATCTTCGCGCGTGACCTCGAACGCAGCCTCAAGGTCTGTCCGAAGTGCGGGTATCACCACCGGTTGACGGCGATTGAACGGCTCGAAATCACGGTGGACGAAGATTCGTTCGAGGAGATGGATGCCAACCTGGTGTCGCGCGATCCCCTCGATTTCCCGGACTATAAAGACAAGCTGGCGCGTGCTAACGACACCTCCACAAGCTCGGAGGCGGTTGTGACCGGCCGCGCGACGATTGAGGGCCGTCCTCTTATAATAGGAGTCGCGGATTTCGGATTCATGGGCGGGTCGATGGGGTCCGTCGTGGGCGAGAAGATTGCGCGGGCGATGGAACGGGGCCTGCGCGAGCGCGTTCCCGTCATCATGTTCTCCGCGTCGGGCGGCGCGCGAATGCAGGAGGGACTCTTGTCACTGATGCAGATGGCGAAGACCTCCGCGGCGGCGGGAAAGCTGGACCGGGGCGGGGTTCCTTACGTCGTCGTTCTCACGGACCCGACCACGGGCGGGGTCTATGCCAGCTATGCATGTTTGGGAGACTTGATATTGGCTGAGCCGGGAGCGATTGTCGGGTTCGCGGGCAGACGCGTGGGGAATCAGGAGCTGGGCGGCAGGCTGCCGGACAACTTCCAAACGAGCGAGTTCCAGTTGGAGCATGGGATGGTGGACCGAATTGTTCCGCGTAAAGAGATGCGGGCGGCGCTGTCGAGCCTTATCTCTTTCTTCGAGGAGCCGCCGGCCCCCGCACCGAAGCCCCGCAGATCGACCAGGAAAAGCGGAAACCCGGCGGAGGGTGTCGATGGCGGATAATGCGTTCGATTTCGAGCAGGTAATAGCCGAGCTGGAGGGCCTTATAATCCAGCTCAGGAGTCCCCAACGGCGGGCTGAAGCTCGCGATCAGGGCATCGACGTGGACGTCGAGGTTGCCCGGCTGGATGCCGAGCTGCAGCGCGTGATGGTGCAGCACTACACCAATCTCTCGCCGTGGGAGAAGGTGCAGATGGCGCGCTACAAGGACCGGCCCTACGCCCTCGACTACATTCGCAGCATCTTCGACGAATTCATGGAGCTTTCCGGCGACCGCATGGCGGGCAATGACGAGGCGGTGGTCGGCGGCCTGGCGCGGCTGGATGGCGAGCCGGTCGTGGTCATCGCGCAGCAGAAAGCCCGCGATCTGAAGGAGCGTCAGCGGCGCAATTTCGGCATGGCGCATGCGGAAGGGTTCCGCAAGGCGCTGCGCCTGGCAAAGCTGGCCGAGAAGTTCCACAAGCCGTTGATCTCGTTTGTCGATACAGCAGGCGCGGCGGCGGACCTGAAGGCGGAGGAGCACGGCGTGAGCGAAGCGATTGCCCGGAACCTGCGTGAGTTCGCCCTGCTGGAGACGCCCGTGGTGTGCGTGGTAATTGGCGAAGGCGGCAGCGGCGGCGCGCTTGGAGTGGCCGTGGCGGACCGCGTGCTGATGCTGGAGCACTCCATCTATTCCGTGATTTCTCCGGAGGGATGCGCGGCGATTCTATGGCACGACAAAGCGAAGGGCGCTGAGGCCGCCGAGGCGCTTCAGCTTACGGCGCAGAATGCCAAACGGTTCAGCCTGATAGACGAGGTGTTGCCGGAGCCGCTGGGCGGCGCCCACCGCAACCCGCTGGAGATGGCCGAAACCCTGAAAGCGGCACTCATCAAGCACCTGGGCGCGCTCAAGCCGCTCGAAATACAGGAAATCGTAGAATCCCGCTACAAGCGCATGCGCTGCTACGGAACGTGGGAGGAACGGCAGGCGTGAGGCGCCAGACGTGAGTTCCGAGTAGGGAGCAACCTCCGCCACATACCGTAGCGCTGGTCCTCACGCCTCACGCCTCACGCCTCACGCCTACTATGGACGAATCGACACTCATTCAGGAGAAGCTGCGGGAATATCTCACCATGGTCGCGCCGCTGGAACGCGCGGAAGGCGAGATCGACCTGTCGCGCAAGATGCTTCGCGCCCGTACGGAGGAGGAGCTGCACCGAATCGCGCCTGCGCTGGGCGTGCTCTCGGACGTGCTCGGCATTGCCACTATCGACATGCTTCTCGCTCGCGACCGCCGGGCCTTCATTCATGACGCCGTTCAGGATTCCGGCCTCTCGATCGAAGAGGTCCGTCACCGCCTCGCCGACATGCACTCCTCCGCGCCCCACGATCACAAACTACTGGGTTTCGGTGAATCGCTCTGAACCATAATTGCGGCCTGGATGGCAGCACCTCGGTCTTGTTATCATAGTGATAAAGGATAATTCCCATGAAACTTAAGATCGTTGTGCATGAAGCCGAGGAAGGCGGTTTTTGGGCGGAGGTGCCGGCAATTCCAGGATGCGCGACGCAGGGCGATACATTTGAGGAGTTGCTGCAAAATCTCTATGACGCCGTAGAGGGTTGCCTATCAGTTGACGTTGAGGCCGCCGGTCATTCCGAAACAGATCGGGTTATGGAGATAGCAGTTTGAAGTCGGTATCGGGGAAAGAGCTTGCCCGGGTGCTGGAACGGCATGGCTGGAAGCTCCTCCGAATACAAAGCAGCCACCATATTTACGGCAAAGAAGGTGTTCGAGTAAGGTTATCAGTACCGATACACGGAAATAGTCCGTTAAAGACCGGCCTGCTCTCTTTTCTTTTGAAGTCTGCAAACTTATCGGAAGACGATCTAAATTAGCGCTTTTAATAGACCTCCCTTTCCCCTAGCCACATGATCGTCCTGGTTTCGGCGCCATCCCTCCGGCCTCGGTTTGGTTATGGAATTCGAAATGAAGTACATGCATCGAATCCTCACGGGTTTTACTTCGATATGTGTCTTGGGACTGCTCGCGGTGGGCGGTCACGCTGCTTACCCTGTTGGAGATGAACGGGGGTTCGACTGCGGCTGTACTTTGGAAGCGCAGGAACCTTCTCAGAAGAAACTACCGCTGGACGTCAAAGGTGAAACGTCGCGGGTCCACGATCCGGGGATGACAAAGGAGAGAGACACCTATTTTGTATTCTCGACAGGACGTGGAATCACCGTTCACACCTCGAAAGATATGGTCACCTGGGGGCGCCCCGAACGCGTTTTCGAGAAGCCGATAGATTGGACCGCGGCTACTGTCCCGGGCTCCACCGACTACTACTGGGCGCCCGACATCTCCTTTTTCAACGGCAGATGGCATCTCTACTATTCGATCTCCACATTCGGCAAGAACCGGTCCGCAATCGGACTTGCGACCAATACGACGCTCGATCCGAGGCGGCCCGGCTATCACTGGAAAGACGAGGGCATCGTGGTGGAGTCGAAGCAGGCCGACGACTGGAATGCCATCGATCCCAATATTGCGCTGGATGAGAAGGGAAACCCCTGGCTCTCGTTCGGGAGCTTCTGGAGCGGCATCAAGCTGGTGAGGATTGATGCGTCAACAGGCAAGCGCGATGAGAGAGATTCGCAGCTTTTCTCGCTGGCGAGCCGGCCGCGAGGCGGCGATATCAAAGGAGCAATCGAGGCCCCTTATATCATCCGCCGTGGCAAGTTCTACTACCTGTTCGCCTCTTTCGACATCTGCTGCAGGGGAGCCGCCAGCACCTACAACGTGCGAGTGGGGAGAGCGGGCAAGATTACGGGACCATACGTTGACAGGGATGGACAGCCGATGCTCGAAGGCGGAGGCAAGCGGCTATTGTGGGGTAGAGAGCGGTGGAAGGGACCGGGCCATAACGCGGTCTATCGAGAAAAGTCGGCAGACTGGCTGGTCTATCACTCCTACGATGCCGAGGACCGCGGCACTCCAAAGCTCCGCATTGAGAAGATGACGTGGACAGCAGACGGGTGGCCCGAAGCTCCGAGCATGGTCGGCAGTCAGCCAAATCCTATCAAATCTGGTGAAGGTACGCGGCCATGACCGTAAAAGAGCGAGCGGTTATGGCTTGCATCCTTCTCGCAATTGCGCTCTTCCTGCTATACTCCTGTTTCCCGCGAGTCGAGGTTGTGCAGAACTTGAACGGCGGACTGCTCAACTGAGCGCCGAACATTGAAAGGAAGAGAAATGAACCGACCCGGCACAAACCTGAAGGCCGCCGTTTCGCGCATGATGCTGCCTTTAGCGCTGGTTCTCACCGCAATGCCCGCGCTGGCCGGAGACGACCTGGTGGTGAATGGCAAGGCCGTTCCGGCGGATGTGCGCACCATTAACGGAAGCGCCTATGTGAAGCTTGCGGACATAGCGAAGGCTCTGGGAATGGTGGTTGTCAAGCGGCCCGGCGGATATGAGTTGACGAAGGCCGGCGGCGCGAATCAGGTGCAGGGTGTTTCGCAGGGAAAGATTGGTGACGTGCTTTTCGACGGCAGGTGGCGCTTCCAGGTGCTGAGCGTCCAGATGCCAGAATCTTATACCATGAAGACTCTTGGGGTGGAGCCAAGCTCCTATCCAAGGGACATTATCGACTACAATCGTACCTCCCATTTGCTCAAGCCCAAGACCGGCTACAAGCTCGTGATTGTCCAGTGCCGCATGTCCAACGGCCAGAAGACGACTCAGACTTTTTGGATGGCAAGTAAAGACGTGAACAACGCGCTGGCGGACACGCAGGGAGAGTCGCAGGCGCCGGTCGGCTACGATTTGGAGGGCGCGCCGATTCAGAGCAAGCCGCTCCTGCCTGGGTCCAAGGTCGATTTCGCTATCCTGTTCAGCGTGCCGCAGAGCACGCAGCTGAAGGACCTGGTGTTCACGCTGCGCAATAACGACTTCTCCCAAAAGGGCAACGACGTACGCGTATCCTTGACACCCGAGAAGTAAGCACGCGACCCGGTGGCAGCTTCGAGATTGTCAGAATGAATCCAGTCACTCCCCTTCTATGCGCCTATATCACAGCTGTCCTTGCGCGCGCGGGATACCGTCTTTTCAGGAGCCACGCGCTGCGGCGCATAAGCATGCAATTCGAGCGGAACTACGAAGTGGGGGATCCAAAGGATCCCCCACTGAACGTTGCCGCGCTTGGTGACAGCTTTACGACAGGCTATGGGGTAGTGGAGGTTACCGGCTCTCTTCCTTATCAGATTGGGGTTGGGCTGGCGGATGAAGGGTATTGCGTGCGAATCCGAAATCTCGCGGAATCGGGAGCTTACCTGCGGGATGTCGCCGCATCGCAGATTCCCTCTATCGAGGACGAACCCATCGACATCCTGCTCGTTTTTGTCGGGGGAATGGACACCACTCATCTAACGTCCATTCGCGAGTACAGGCTGCAGTTCATCGAGCTTATGGAGGTACTCCAGCGGTTGCCTGCCCGTCAAGTCCTGGTCTCGGGCTCGCCCGACATGAGCGGCGGGCCGGCCTTTCCCTGGGTCCTGAAAAGATTGTTCGCCGCTCAATGCCGGCAAGAGAATGCGCTGGTCCGTTCGCTCATTGGCAACTTCGGTGTGACGCATGTCGACGTCTATGGCAGTGGCAAGCTGTCGCGCCAGCACTATTCTGCCGACGGCGACCATCCCAACGTCGCGGGATACAAGGTCTGGGCCGCCCTGTTCCTTGATGCTCTGGAGACGAGTGCCGTAACAAAAACGCGCCGGCCCGGCGGTCGCTTTAGAAGAACGGGAATAGCTTCCGAATCTCATCCTTGCCCGGACGGCGGCCATACTCGCTGATTTCGAACGCCTCCGCGTACTTTACCGCGTCGCCCCGCTCCATCCCGTAGAGGTCTCGCAACTTTGCCCGGAATTCGTTCGCGGAGCCTGCGAACCGTCCGGCGAATCCTTCTCGCACGCTTTTCCTGCGCGCCGCCCGTCCCGCTTCGTCGGGAGGAATGAGCGCCGTCGATCCGTTGGCTCCGCCCTCGAAAAACTGGGATTCCAGCGCATCCACCGTATCGAGCTTCTTTTGTATAACGTCGTCGATTCCCACCGCAATGTCCGCCTGAAACGGATTCGGCTTCGTGAAGCGGTCCTCGTAGAACAGGAACACCGGATTTCGCTGGAGGTAGGGCGTGTCGGGGCAGAAGAAGGGGACGGTGACCATGTAGGCGGCGTCCTGGATCAGCATGCCCACGTTGCGATGGTCGGGATGATAGTCGTTAGGCCGATGGCAAAGTACAATATCGGCCTTCCACTCGCGAATCAGCCGCGTGACGATGCGCCGATTTTCGAGGGAGGGCAGAAGCTCGCCGTCGTGGATGTCCAGCACCTGCGAGGTGATTCCAAGTATCTGCGCGCATTTCTGCACCTCCGCCGCCCGCCGCCGCGCCAGCGGACCGCCTGCCATCGCCCAATGGCCTATGTCGCCGTTCGTAAGAGAGACGAACTTCACGTGATGTCCCTGCGCCGCCCATTTTGCCGCCGTGCCTGCTACGCGCAGCTCGCAGTCATCGGGATGCGCGCCAAAAGCGATGATTCGCAGCTTCCCATCGTTCGCATCGCTGGACTGCGTCGTGGCAAGAGAATGCGCGGGCCCTGAACAGAGGCACAGGGCCATTCCCGCCATCAAAAGAATCGTCCCAACAGAGCCAAATCTGCCGTACCTCATGCGAGTGCTACTCCTCTCAATCAGTCGTTGATATTATCCGTCATATGTGACTTATCCGTCATTTCCATGCGCCATCAGCGCGGGCCACGGGCGAGCGAGGCACTGAAGTGACCTCGCTTGAGGGCCTGCGGCCAATCGTTCTGCCGGACGAAAAACCCTTATGCTAGAGTTTTGTTATTCCCCCTCATTACCCAGCGCCATGAATTCGTCCCATAATTTCTCGAACTGCATTTGCAGATATTCCAGCGTACTGTTGTTCCAAAGCGTGTAGTGGGCACGGCTAATCTTCTCCGCAAGCGGCATTTGCGTGCCGGTGCGGAGGCGGGCCTCTTCTTCGCTCAAATTGCCTCGGGACTGAAGGCGACTCAATTGAACAGGCTCGGAACATGCTGCTACCACAACACGGTCGAACCAGGACTCCATACCGGCCTCGTAAAGGAGGGGGACCTCGACAGCGATGACGGAATTGGGGGGCAGGACGGCACGGGCCGCCTCAATCTGCTCGTGAAGCCGCTGGAGAATGGCAGGATGCGTGATAGCCTCAAGCGCGGCACGGTCCTCCGATTTGCTGAACACCCGTTGGCCGAGCGCCGCGCGGTCCAGCGAGCCATCCGGAAGGATATACTCATGACCAAATGCTGATGCTGATGCTATCTGAGCGAGGACGGGAGAGCCCGGCGCGGTCACCTCGCGCGCGGCCTCGTCGGCGCTAAGAACCGTCGCGCCATGCTGACGAAAAAGAGTGGCGACCGTGCTTTTGCCGGTCGCCACTCCCCCTGTGATTCCGATGGTTAACATAGGTCAATTAGTCAATTAGTCAACGGGTCAATGGGTCATCGAGAAGGCTGTTCATTTACTCATTGACTAATTGACCAGTTGACTGACTGGCTACTCCTGCTCGCCTTCGATTTCGTCTTCGTAGTCGGCCTCGGCGTCCGCGGCTTCGGACTCTGCCTCTTCTTTGGCGCGGAGCGCATCACCGATGGTGAAGCGGGGAGTCTCCTCCCGCTCGGAGCGGGGCTGCTGCTGCTGGAAGGTGTCAGCCTCCGGTCGGTCGCGACGCTGCTCCGGTTCGCTTTGGAGCGCCTTGAGCGAAAGCGTCATCTTGCGCTCGTCCGGACGAACGTCAAGCACCTTGACCTCCACGTCCTGGCCTTGCACGAACGGCGTTCCGCCTTTGCCGCCCTTTCGGCTCCCCATCTCGGCGTTCGGAATGATTCCTTCGATGCCGCCTTCAACCTGCACGAAGACGCCGAACGGAACGACGCGGGTCACCTGGCCGGTGATAACGTCGCCTGCATGGTAGCGGGCGTCGATGCCGGTCCACGGATCGGGAAGAATCTGCCGCAGCCCCAGGCTGACCCGGCCGGCTTCGATGTCCATCTTCAGCACGACCACGTCGAGCTCCTGGCCCTCTTTCAGCACCTCCGAAGGATGGTTGATTCGCGTCCACGACATTTCGGAGATGTGGAGCAGGCCGTCGATGCCACCGAGATCGATAAACGCGCCATAGTTGGTAAGACGGCGGACGATTCCGCGGCGAATCTGGTTCGGCTGGAGGCTCCCCACCGTCTCGGCCTTGCGGCTCTGGCGGTCCTCGTCCATGGCGAGCTTGTTGGACAGAACGACCTTCCGGCGCTCCTTGTCCACCTCGATGACCTTGAGCGGAATGGACTGGCCGACGTACTTTTCCAGATTGTTCTTCATGGAGCCGTTGCCGACATGGGAAGCGGGAACGAATCCACGGATACCCAGGTCCACCACGAGGCCGCCCTTGACCCGGTCGGTCACCATGGCGGTAAGGGTCTCGCCTTTCTCCTTCGATTCCTGAACTTTCTCCCATGCCTTCTCGAAGTCGGCCCGTTTCTTGGAGAGAATTAGGTTGCCGTCTTGGTTCTCCGTCTCCATAATGTAGACGTCGATCCGCTCTCCAACCTTGACAATGTCTTCGGCGGAGAGAGACGAGTCACGGGAAAGCTCATGGCGGCGGATAATGCCTTCGGATTTCGTGCCCACGTCCACCAGCACGCCTTCGCGGTCGATGTGGACGACCACGCCCGTCACTACGTCGCCTTCTCGCAGGGCGGTAAAGGTGGAGGAGTAGTCGTCGGCGGCCTCCATAGACATTTCGGGAAGCGTGTTCGCGTTGCGGAGCGAGCGGCCGGACTCGGCAACGGGTTCCGGCGACGGTGAAGCCGCAGTTGTAACGGCGGCGACGGGAGCCTCAGGCGCCGGCGCTGAGGAAGCTTCGGGAGGCGCGAGAGTTTTGGGCGCTGCCGGAACAGGGGTTTTAGCCCTGGATTTCGCGGGACTCGGCGCGGCCGGTTTGGGAGTTGCTTTGCCGGCCGCAGGCTGGGCGGGAGCTTCGGCCGTGGCTGATGGCGCGGAGGCGGATTCTGTGGCTGGCTCCGGCGTCGATGCTACCGGCGCGTCTAACGACGCGTCGACGAGCGGCGGCGGGGTCGCCCCATCCTGATCCGCGACGATTGTACCCGTTGTATCGGAAACCGGATCGTCCAGAACAGCGCCGGCCCTGTTTGGCTGCGCGTCCGCAGGCGACGCCGAATCGACCGATTCGGTGGTGTCGTCGGCAGGAGCGGCCGCTTTGGCGCTCGTTCCCTCCGCGATTTCCGCGTGCGGGTTCAAATTCTCATCAGTCATTGCAACTAAACTCCTCTCGCGATGCCGCCTGGACTTCCGACAGTGTGACGGTAGGCGACATCAGTATTAGCAGTCGCGATGGGCGGCAGGGCCTCATCGAAAAGTGATAGTGCGCGCCACCAAACGCGGCGTAAGCCACGTAGAGAGCGGCGCGTGCCGCGATTCCTGCAAAGAAATCAGATTACGCACCCCGGCCCTCGTCTTTCGCTCGCTCGGGCTGCGCTTCACTTGCCCGATGCGGGAGGGAAGGTTATGCGCGCGGTATTGGCATCATCTCCGCCCAATTCGATCCGGCCTTGGCGTCCACGCGGAGCGGCACGTCCATCGTGAACGCATCCTCCATCAGGCGGACAATTTCGGACGTGACGACAGGCAGCGCCGCCGTGTCCACGCCGAAGACAATCTCATCATGGACCTGGAGAAGCAGCGTACAATTATAGCACATGCGCTGCAAGTGTCGGAACACGCGCGCGTTGCCTCATTAAGAACCTGACCCAAGCGGTATCGTTGCCTCACGAATAAACCTGAGCGGGCCACATGTGCAGAATGTGGTTACGGAGGCATGTGAGGCATATGATGAGTAACCAGTCATGCCATGAGTACGCCCGGGAGGTGAGCGCTCGCTACAAATGAGCGAGAGGCAAAAGGATTGCCGCCTGCGCCGCCCATTCCTACCATCCCGGCGGAGCGTCGGTGGCGCGCGCTGATCGTGGTCGCACGGGGGGCTGTCCAGACCGCCCGAGATGAGATGGACGACTACTTCAACGACCGTACAGAAACCCGGCAACACGGTGAGAAGGGAGAAGAGATCATTGAGCGGATACAGGCATTGGAGCAGCTCGCGGACCTTCTCCGCGAACTCGCAACCTGAACGACAACAGCAGGTCAACCCACCGCCTTACCCAGACGGCTATAGTCAGATTCTCCCATGAGGCAACGAATGCCCCATAGTCAGGTTCATTCGTGACGCAATACGCTAAAAGAGGATGCCCCGAACAATAGGAGAATTGGGTCGCTGCGCCGAACAACCGCCGTGCGGCGCAGCCCATAGTCGTCGCGAGACTTATAGAATCATTCTAGCTGACGCGAGGAACTGTACAATGCCAAGAGTGGATGGCCGAGCGAATAACGAGCTGCGCCCGGTAAAGATCACGCGTGGGTTCATGCCCTATGCCGAAGGTTCCTGTCTCATTGAGTTTGGCAACACGAAGGTCATCTGCACCGCCAGCGTGGAGGACCGGGTGCCGCCTTTCCTCAAGAACAGCGGCAAGGGGTGGGTTACGGCGGAGTATTCCATGCTTCCCCGCTCCTGCAAGGATCGCACACAGAGGGACACGAAGGGACCGGGCGGGCGCACGGTAGAGATTCAGCGTCTCGTGGGCCGCAGCCTGCGCAGCGTGGTGAACATGGACGCGCTGGGAGAACGCACGATTCTCCTCGACTGCGACGTGCTTATGGCCGACGGCGGCACGCGCACCGCCTCCATTACAGGCGCATATGTTGCGCTCCTGGACGCGTTGAACTGGATGAAGGCCAAGCGCATGATTCGGGTGATGCCGATGACGGAGATGGTATCGGCCATCAGCGTGGGAGCAACCGGTGGCGAGGAGCTGCTGGACCTCTGCTATGCCGAGGACAAGATCGCGGCGGTGGACATGAACGTGGTGATGACGGACAAGGGCCGATACATCGAGGTGCAGGGCACGGCGGAAGGCGCTCCGTTCGACCGCGCGCGCTTGAACAAGCTCCTTGACCTCGCGGCGCAGGGATGCCAGGCTCTGAATCAACTGCAAAAGCAGGCGCTCGCCGGCTAATCTCGAAACGTCGGGCCATATATCGTAAGGGCGGACCTGCGTGTCCGCCCCTATAATCTTGTTACGCCAATATCGGTTTCACGACATTTCCATAGACATCGGTCAGGCGGAAGTCGCGGCCCGCATACCGATAGGTCAGCTTGGTGTGATCGATTCCCAGCAGATGGAGTACCGTGGCGTGCAGATCGTGTACGTGAACGGGGTTCTCGGCTACATTCAGCCCGAACTCGTCCGACGTTCCGTAGACCGTCCCGCCCTTCACGCCCCCGCCTGCCAGCAGCATACTGAACGCCGTGTGGTGGTGGTCGCGGCCCGCTTTCGACTTCTCCGGGTTTTCCGCGTAGGGCGTGCGGCCAAACTCCCCGCCCCAGATTACGAGCGTGTCCTCCAGCAGTCCCCGCGCCTTGAGATCGGATATGAGCGCGGCCCCGGCTCGGTCGGCGTCCGCACAGAGCTTCGGGTGCCGCGCGTCGTGGTTGGAATGGGTGTCCCAAGGCTGGTTGTCCTGGTCACTCGTATAGTACACCGTGACGAATCGCACGCCATCCTCGACGAGACGCCGGGCGAGCAGGCACGAGCGGCCAAACGTGGTATCGCCGTACATCTTGCGGACGTGCTCCGGTTCGCGGTTGATGTCGAACGTGCGCATCGCCTCCTTCTGCATGCGGAAAGCGGTCTCCATGGCTTTGATCTGGCCCTCGAGCTCCGGGTCGGCGTCACGCTTCTTGAGATGCATGCGATTCAGCCGGCCGAGCATGTCCAGGTCCTCGCGCTGCTGCTGCACGGTGAGAGTGGAACTGCGGATGTTGGCGACCAGCTTCTCCACCTGCATATCGGCGGTAATGACGCTTGTTGCCTGGTATTCGGCGGGGAGAAAGCTATTGCTCCACAGCGCGGGACCGACGACTATTTTCGAGCTGGGCCGCAGGACGACATAACCCGGCAGGTTCTCATTTTCGGAGCCAAGCCCATAAAGGAGCCACGAGCCCATCGAGGGCCGGATGGGCTGGACGTTGCCCGTGTGCATCTGAAGCAGCGCAGGCTCGTGATTCGGCACGTCGGTCTTCATCGAGCGAATGACGCAGCAGTCGTCAATGATTCGCGACAGGTTCGGCAGCGTTTCGCAGACCTCGATTCCGCTCTGGCCGCAGCGCTTGAAGGTGAATGGAGAGGGCATGAACCCTGTGCCCTTCACCTTGCGGTAGAAATCTCCCGTGGGCTTCTGGCCCTCGAACTTCTTCAACGCGGGCTTAGGATCGAAGGTGTCAATGTGCGACGGCCCGCCGTTGAGGAACAGGAAAATGATGCGCTTCGCGCGAGGCGCGAATTGCGGGGAATGGGTGGCGCTGTCCGCGAAAGCGCGTGCCGGCGCAGTCATGCCTGCCATACTGAGCATGCCGAACCCGGCGGACATGCGCCGGAGCATCTCGCGGCGGCTCAACCCTGCCTGAATATCTTCAATCATCTCTAACCCCACTCCATAAGCCCATAAGCAGGCGTCAATCCACAAAAAGCATCTCATTGGAGGCGAGCAGCATCTGCGCGTACTGCTCCCACCGTGTCATGCCTGCCGCCGCCGGCCGCCGCAAAAATTCCAGCGCAATCTTCAGTTCCGAAGGGTCCGCATCGCGGCCAAAAAGCATTTGATAGGCTCGTCGGACGCGCGCCGGGTCGTTCTCGTCAGACTGCGCCGCGATTCGCGCGGCCAGCGCCCTGGCCCGGCCCATCATAAACGGGCTGTTCAGCATGAACAGCTTCTGCGTAGGAGTGGTGGTGACTGATCGCTTTTCCGCATGCACGTTGGCATCGGGATAGTCGAAAAGGGCCAGCACGCCGTTGAGATTCAATCGGCTGATTCGCGCGCAGACCGTGCGGCGATGATTCGCCGGGTTGTCCAGGTCGGGCGAGTTTTCGCCCTCCCATTTCAGCTCGCCCGATAGGAATAGAGTCGCGTCTCTCCACTGCTCTACGGTAAGCCGGCGGCGATTCATTCGCCAGAGTAGAAGGTTAGGGGCGTCGATCTCCGCCTTCTTCGCATCACTAGCAGAGCCTTGCCTATATGCAGATGAGAGCGCGATCTCGCGGACCAGCGATTTGATCGACCAGCCGCCGTCCATGAATCTCACGGCCAGATCGTCGAGCATCTCCGGGTGCGTGGGAAGCGAACCCCGGCGGCCGAAGTTGCTCGGCGTATCGACTAGCGGCCGGCCGAAGAGCAGTCCCCACACGCGATTGACGATAACACGCGCCGTGAGCGGATTCTCGCGGCTGGCAATGGCCCCGGCCAGATCTCCGCGCCCGCTGCCCTCCTTGAACGGAGGAGGCTCGCTGTCGCAGAGGACACGCAGGAATCGACGCTCCACGAGCGGTCCCTTCTGCTCCACGTTACCCCGGATAAATACATTCAGATTGGTGGCAGCCCCATCTTCCACGACGTGAAGCGTGCCGGGGTTCATCTTGTCCGCCTTCACGTCCCCTTTTTCGGCCTGTCCATCGGGCTTGCGGTTGACCATTTTCGTGCTGGCAAACACGCCAGCCAGCGCATAGTAGTCGCGCGCCGTAATGGGGTCGAATTTGTGGTCGTGGCAGCGCGCACACGAGACGGTAAGCCCAAGGAATGTACGCGTCACCGTATCCACGCGGTCTTCCCACTCGTCCGCCATTACCCCAAGCTTTCCGCGGTCATAGTATTTCGGCCCCAGGCCCAGGAAGCCGAGCGCCGCCAGGTCGGAGTCTTTGGCGGCAGGAGCGGCCTTCAAAATCTTATCAATCTTATCTGCTGCAAGCTGAAGCCGGACGAACTGGTCGTACGGAAGGTCGCGGTTGAACGCGCCGATAACCCAGTCCCGATACTTATACGCATTCGGGTAGAAGTACATCGTGTCGTCGCCGACCTGATGCGCCTGGTCCTCAGCGTATCGCGCCAGCGGCAGCCACATGCTCGCCATTCGCTCCCCGAACCGGCGCGAATCCAGCAATCGCTGAACCAGCCGCTCGTAAGCGCCGGTCCGCTTATCCTCAAGGAACTGCGTCACCTCGTCCGGCGTCGGCGGAAGACCGGTAACGTCGAAGGTCACGCGGCGGACCAGCGTTCTTCGATCTGCTTCTGGCGACGGAGTCAATCCTGTGCGCTCCAACCGAGCCATGATAAAATAGTCGAGCGGAACCCTGGGCCATCGGACGTTCTTTACGACAGGCCGGGTCTGCGCCCTGGGCTTTTGAAAGGACCAAAACCTCTGCTCCCTCGACCAATCGATTGTGCTGCCTGGAGGTGCAGGGGCAGGGGTGTCGGCAACCGCGGGCAGCCGGAAGCACAGCGCAGCGGTCAGAATACCAGCGTATTTTATGCAGGTGACGATTCGATGCATGGGACTTGTTTCATACACACCCGTGTAAACGGGTGGCAGGGGGCGGCTGCGCCGCCAAACGCCATCACGGGCGTCATATTCTCGATAGAATCCGACTCATCATGGCTTTACCGTCCGGCAGGACGTTTGGCCAAAGGCCCACCTGCCATGCGTTTTACACGCGTGACTGCGAAGGCCTCTCAGAAACCCGTTTTACACGGGTGGACTGTAGGGTTCAGTTACTCGTCTTTGTCAGCGACAATGTCGACGCGTTTTACACGAATTGTGCCGAACGCGACCCGGAACTCATCGGAAGCAGCTTCGAGCGTCGTCACAATCGGCGTCCGCTTCGGGTCGCGCTTGAGGAAGGGATTCGTGTCGTTGCCATCCGGCCCGTCCGTTAGAGTCAGCTCGCTGCCGCCGGATGCTTCTGCGTTCGCCACCCAGGCTAGCGGCTGTCCGGATTACAAGTGTGACTAATAGCCGTACGACATGTGACAGGTAATTGTAGCCGTATAGTCGCGGCTTTGTCGCGGCAGGCGCTATAATCGACGCCGCAGCAGCAGGCCGCCAAACACAGCGCTTCCAGCCAGCAAGGTGAGCATTCCGGGCTCTGGAGTGTTGGCGTCGGGAGCGGTTGCCGGGAAAGCGAGCGCATTGCGGAACAGCTCTCGGTAGTCGCCCGTAGCGTGCAAATACTGATACACATAGGGATACAGTGTAACGTTCACAACCTTTCGGTTGGCGCTGTATCCCGCAAGCGGCCTTCCGTCGTCCCACGACCCCGCGAGCGTTGCGCCGCTGTCCACACCGGGAAGATAGTCGCCTCGATACTGAGTGGCGGACAGGGAATTGACGCCCGCGAAGAGGGGATCGGATGCATCGAACGAGCCAAGCGAGCCGGCTGTCGTGTTGCCGGGAGTAGGATCTGTAAACGGGTTATAGCCGTGCGTGTTCAATCGCCCGGCGGCGCCCATCTCCTGGCCCCAGAAGGTCGTAATTACGACCCGTCCGCCTCCATCGACATAGTCGGCAAGGCGATTCGAAAGCGCAATCCTGTTGTCCGGGACCTGGTTCGTCCAGACAAGGACTGCGTCGTATTGCTGGAGCGCGGCGAGTGTCGGAAATGCCAATGCATCGCCATCGGACGAGGCGCTGTGTGTGAGGTCGAAACGGGCGTCTGAGCCTAAGATGTCGATTCGAACGTTGTTGTTTTGCTGCTGCGTCGTCTCGTAACCGAGGAAGAAAACCTTCAATTGGGCATTAGCCTGCTCTGTTGCGGCGGACGCCCATAGCGCCAAGCATGCACATGCTACTGCATTCAAGCCGAGTTTCATTGCGTGAACTCCATCCCGTTAGGTATTTTTGGACTTCCGGACCGTTCGCTTGCTCGATACTGCAAATAGTATCAGTGCAAGAGTCGTGCCAACATACGCATAACGGATCGCATTGCCCGCCCGCAGAAATACTGGATTTTGGGTGTAGCCGTGCCGTCACTCCATTTCGACTCCGATAACATTCGGTTGTTCGGAGAGCCGGCTTATGAATTCGACTCGATCGAACCGTGCCGGCAGGCAGACTCTGAGTTGAATCTCACGCGTGTTCTTCTTGTGGCCGGGCTCAAAGCGGACGGACTCAACCCGGATATTGTGCTGCGCCAGTTGGGCGAGAATCTCGGCGGAAGAGTGATCGGTATCGTGGACGGTCACCACCATCGGAAATGCGCGGTGAGCGTGGACATTAACCCAATCCTCGAAGTAGTTGAGGCCCCAGAGCGTGAACAGCACGATCACAGCGGTGATGACCGCAAGCTGGCCGTAGAAAGGGTTGGCGCCCAGTGCGATTCCGATACCGGCAGTCGTCCAGATGCTGGCGGCGGTGGTCAGGCCGCGTACCGTAGCGCCTTCGCGCAGAATGGCCCCCGCGCCGAGAAATCCGACCCCGCTGACGATCTGGGCGGCAAGTCGCGCTGGGTCGCCGTGCGCCCCGTTAAGTTGTCCGATGGAAGTGGAGACAAGCGTGATGAGGGTGGAGCCGACGCAAACGAGAATATGCGTTCGCATGCCGGCGGGGTGGCCGTGGATCTCTCGCTCAAGACCGATGAGGCCGCCCAGGATGACCGCAACCAGCAGTGGAAAGGTCATTCCAAGCAGCGAGTTGTCTTGAATCATCATGCCGAAAAAGTTATGCATGGACAGGTGTCAGGTATCAGGTGTCAGGTGTGCGGCTCGTTGGGGCGAATAAATCGCATGGTTGTTGAAAGGCCGCTTGGCTGTACCCAAAAATGGCCTTCTGCCGGTCCACGCGTGTAAAACGTGTGGCAGGTGGACCTTCGGCCAAACGTCCTGCCGGACGGTAAACCCGTACAAGATGGATTCAGATTAATATTGTCCCGCCCGTGAGGACTTTTGGCGGCTTGCCCGCCCCCCAGACACCGGTTTTACATCGGTGGTCAGGCAAGCATTCGACAACTGTGCGATTTATCTCGTGCGCATGTTTCGATGCGTCCAGCCAATCAGCCCGATTTATTCGGCCTTACAATCATCGCGCCGTTCCGTATCCTGACGAACGCTATGTCTTCAATCGATTCACGAGCGTGGCAATGTGCGCAGCGGCTTCAGCCACTGGAACCGCTTCAGTCGAGCTCTTGTCCCTGCGCAGGCCAACCTCGACATTGCCTTCGGCAAGTCCTCGGCCAATGACGATCTTTACCGGATAGCCGATCAGATCGGCATCCTTGAACTTTACTCCGGATCGCTCGTCACGGTCGTCGAGAAGCGCTTCCACGCCCCGCGATTGGAGGTCCGCGTAGAGCGTCGTGGCAGCCGAGCACTGCGCCTCGTCCTTCATGTTTACCGGAATGATAACCGCTTCGAAGGGGGCGATACCCGCGGGCCATATGATTCCATCCGCGTCGTGGTGCGCTTCAATGGCCGAAGCCATGGTCCGGCTGATCCCAAGCCCATAGCAGCCCATTATCACGTCGCGGTTTTCGCCCGTCTCCAACTGCACCTGGGCCTTCATGTCCCGGCTGTACTTCGTGCCCAACTTGAAGATGTGGCCAACCTCGATGCCATGCGCCTCCGTATAATGGCCGGTACAACCCGCTTGCACGCAGGGGTCCCCCGCAATCGCGACGCGAATATCCGCCCAGTCTGAAACGGCGAAATCCACCTCGGGTGTTACCCCAACGCGATGCGCGTCGTTCTCGTTCGCGCCAACCACCAAATCGGACGTGCCTTGAAGCTCGTAGTCGGCCACGATTCGAACGCCGGTAAGGCCGACCGGCCCGGCGAATCCGACAGGCGCGCCGGTAACACGCTGAACGACGACCGCGTCCGCCATCTCCACCGGCCCCATCTGTAAGAAAGCAGCAAGTTTTGCCAGGTTCAGCTCGCGGTCGCCGCGCACGAGCGCGGCTACGGGCGTACCACGGGGAGTACCACCGGCAGTCACGATAATCGTCTTGATAAGCTGAGTTGGATCCACGCTGAGGAACTCGCAGACCTGGGCAACGGTATGCGCGCCGGGCGTGGAGACGGTTTTGGATTTTGGATTTTGGATTTTGGATTGTACGGCAACAGCCCCTACGGTCGGCTGCCCGGTACCCTCGACTCTCGACTCCCGACTCACCACTCCCGACTCTCGACTCTCGACTCGCCCTATCCCCGCCTTCTCCGCATTGGCCGCGTAGCCGCACGAATCGCAGAGGAGAACAGTGTCTTCGCCGCTCTCGGCCAGCACCATGAACTCGTTGCTCTGCGAGCCGCCGATGGCGCCCGAGTCGGCATCTATGACGAGGTATTCCAATCCACAGCGGACGAAGATTCGCTCGTAGGCGGCGCGGTGCGACTGAAAGCTTCTATCCAGCCCCTCTTCATCGAAATCGAAGCTGTAGGAATCCTTCATCGTGAACTCGCGTCCGCGAATCAGGCCGCCGCGCGGGCGGGCTTCGTCGCGAAACTTCGTCTGTATCTGATACAGGGTCAGCGGAAGCTGCTTCCATGAAGTGACGTAGCTGCGGACGATGTCCGTTACGACCTCTTCATGGGTGAAGCCGAGAAAGAAGTCGCGCTGATTTTTGTCCTTGAGCGGGAAAAGCACGTCCACGCTCGAGCGGCCCGACTCGTCCAGTAGCTCCTTCGGCACAAGCACGGGCATGAACAACTCCTGCCCGCCTATCGCATTCATCTCCTCGCGCACGATGTTTGCTATCTTCTGGTGGACGCGCAGGCCCAGCGGCAGATAGCTGTATACGCCGGCGGCAAGTTTGCGCACGAATCCGCCGCGCAGCATCAATCTGTGGCTTATAATCTCCGCTTCCGAAGGCACTTCGCGAAGCGTGGGAATAAACAGTTGGGACGCTTTCACCAATTCTCTCCAATTCTTTGACAGCAAAGGACGTCGAGTCATTATAGCCCACCGCGAGAAGAGCGGTCAAACGGGTCGTTGGGTCGTTGGATAAATGGATCGGCGGTCAAATTCGACACCCGATGCCCGTCATCGAAATTGACGAGCAGGCAATAAGTGTGTTATGCTTTGCCCGGTTCCCAGCTTAACAGGGTTGCTATCGTTTTCCGTGGCGGAGGCTTTCGATTGGGACACATTGTCAGCGTAGTGCTGGATCATCTGGAATTCCTCTCCCCCGAAGCCGCCGGTCTTCCCGTGCACGGCGCCAATCTTGCCACCTCTTCCACTTTGCGACGGTTCGCCCAGGACCAGCGGCTTGAAGCGCTCGAGCTGTTTCTTCCTCCATCCGAAATGCTGGACCCGGAACGGCTGCAGCGGGCTGCCCATTCCGTGCTGCCTCCGGAGCGGCGCGGTCATGGCGCGGTGCGGTTTCACCCTTTTCATGCCCTGCCCGATGTGTGGAGCGACGGGCTGCCGCGCATTCTTTTTACGCTGGACCCGGAGTGGATCGCCAGGGACCGCTATCTTCGCGACCGTTTTGCCGCTGGGCCGATGCCGGTTACGTGTGATACGCATGCGCTGGGCCCGCATCGCTTGTGGCCTCCGCTTGCGCGACTCGCCGATGCGCCCCCGGTCGCCTATGACAGTATCGTGTGCATCAGCGAAGCCTGCCGGGAAGCTTTGCGCCGGGCTTTCGATGGTTTCCTGGCGGAGCCGGGAGCGGTTCCGCCGTGCCGGCTGGATCTCCTGCCGCGCGGGGTGGACACGCAATTCTTCGCCCAGACAGATCCGGCGCGCCGAGCGGAAGCAAGGCGGCTGATGGGACTGCCGGAGCGGGGGCAGATCGCCCTCTTTCTGGGCCGGGTCACCCCCTATGACAAGGCCGACCTTCTCCCGCTGCTTCGCGCCTTCGCGCGAGCCACCGATCGGCGCGACGACTTTCTGTTGATTGTAGGCGAAGAGAATGCGCCAGGATATTTCCGCCGGCTTCGGGAATCGGGGGACGATCTCGGGCTTGGAGAGCGGCTTATCCTTAAGCCGGGCGTAAAGGGTCCACTCCGCCCGCTCTACTTCTCGGCAGCCGACCTTTTTGTCTTCCCCGGCGATTCCATCCAGGAGTCGTTTGGGAACACCGTGATAGAAGCGATGGCCTGCGGGCTGCCCACCATCGTCTCCGATTGGGATGGCATGAGGGATCTAGTGGTAGATGGCGAGACGGGGATTCTCGTGGCGACATGGTGGGTTCCCGGCACGGGGCGTATCGATGCCCTGTCGCCGGTTACCCCTTTCCTGACGGAGCATCTCTTTATCGCGCAGTCGGTTTGGGTCGATTCATCGGTGCTCACGGAAGCTTTGCGATCGCTGCTAACATCGCCCGGCACGCGGGAGCGCATGGGCGGCAGCGCGCGCCGGAGGGCCGAGCAGGAGTACGATTGGCCGGTGGCGCTGAATCGGTGGCACGCTTTGTGGAGCGAGCTGCTTGAATCTGCGAAAGAGGAGACCACCGTGGAAGCGGAGGATAGACGCCGCTATGCTCGGAGGCTGGGGCTGCCGACGCCCTATGCGCGGATTTTCAGCCACTATGCCTCGGGAGTTCTGGAGCCGGACGGCCATTCCGTACGGCTTAGCGAGGCGGGCTGGGAGGTCGTCGAGAAGAAAGCATCCCTTCGATTCTACGACGAGACCCTTCCGATACTGCATCAGGCGGTTGTCGATGCGCTTTTTGAGGCGCTGAAACAGAGCCGGACGGAGTGGATACGGGTGGCCGATCTTTCGGAGGACGCAGCCCGTGGCACCGGGTTCGGAGAGGAGGACGTGCGGCTGCATATCGCGCTGCTCTTGAAGCGAGACGTGCTGGAGATGTCGAGTTCATCTAATCGCAAGCCAACTACAAAGGGAGAAAACGCGCAATGAATACAGGCAGAAGATCGCGCCGATCATATCAGCGCACGACCATCAATGCGACCGCCATTCTGGCGGCTCCGGTCGTGATGAATATTTCCGCGCCGACTCATGCCGACGAGGGCGGGAGACCGGTGACCGCCGAGGTAGGGTTGAGCTATCTGGCAAACGGGGCCAGCCGGCGTTCGACCAGCGACTCGGGATTTCACCTGGGGCTTGGTCTTGAGCTAAAGACGAAACCCCTGCTCGCTCCCAACCGGAGCACGCCCTCTCTCAACTTCCACTTCGACCGGGTCGACGGGCGCGGCAACACGATTAACAACGTTGGTTTCATGTACACGGAGAAAATCGCTCTTTCCAAGGAAGAGCGAAAGCCGGGCCACAGCCCCGGAGTGTGGTACTTTGGACTGGGAGTGGGGCTGTCATACCTTGACGGCACGGGGCCTGCGCCGGGATCGGGCGGCACTCCCAGCGGAGGATCTAACCCTACAGGCGGCTCGAATCCGAATGAGCAGATCGCGCAGTCGCACCGGGGACGCGCGGCGGGAGGAACCGTCTCTGAAAGCAAGCTGGTGGGTGGAGCAAGAGTACTGCTGGGAGTCGACCTGACCAGCCGGATGTACGTCGAGGGAGCCTATAATATCACGGGAAGCGTGGTGGTAATCCGCGCGTCGAGCTTTAATCTTTCGGTCGGATACCGTTTTTGAAACGATTCCAGTGTCGGGGCTTTACGTTCCGCCGTTCAGAATCCGCAAACAGCAACAGCCCCGGCTCGGCGCCGGGGCTGCTGTCGATCGAAGCGGGAGACGGGACTCGAACCCGCGACCCTCTGCTTGGGAAGCAGATGCTCTACCACTGAGCTACTCCCGCGCACGAAGTCATTATAACGTTGCGTTCTGACACTGTCAAGGGCACAAAACGGCGAATACAGCTATCCTGGACACTTGCGGCTGCATACCGGCAGTGTCGCCGATACCCGGCCGCCGCTCGCCTGCCGATAATGAACTTACGACAGCGTTAAACACGTATCTTTCTACACGTATAGTTACCGAGGATAGCATTACCTTTGATTCGAGGAGGAATCAATGAGCGTCAGTACTCTGGTGGACCAGTATAGCAAACTACGCAAACCTCGCAAATCTGGCAAACATCGTGAACCTCGCGAGCCGCATAATAACGCGCCCCTGCGCGAGAGCTCAAACCCTTATGAAAACGCGCTTCAGCAGCTTGAAATTGTCGCGGAGCACCTTGGCCTCGATCCCGGTCTTCACGAGGTTTTGAAATACCATCAGCGTGAGCTGACAGTACACTTCCCCGTCAAGATGGATAACGGAACCACTCGCGTCTTCACCGGATTCCGGGTGCAGCACAACCTGGCGCGTGGCCCCGCCAAGGGCGGCTTGCGCTACAGCCCGAAAACCGATATCGACGAAGTCCGCGCGCTTGCCATGTGGATGACCTGGAAGTGCGCCCTTCTCGGGCTGCCTTACGGGGGCGCGAAGGGCGGCGTGCTCTGCGACCCCAATGCGATGTCGCAGGGAGAGCTGGAGCGCCTCACCCGCCGCTACACCACCGAGATCGACCTGCTCATTGGCCCGGAAAGCGATATCCCCGCTCCCGACATGGGCACGAACGCGCAGACGATGGCCTGGATCATGGACACCTATTCCATGCATCGCGGGCATACCTATCCTGCGGTTGTAACGGGCAAGCCGGTTTCCATCGGCGGCTCGGAAGGACGCCTGGACGCCACGGGCCGCGGCATTGTAATCATGGCTCGCGAGGCTGCCAGGCGCATGGGAATGGAGCTCGAAGGCGCTACCATAGCGGTGCAGGGGTTTGGTAACGTCGGGTCGGTTGCGGCGCGAATTTTTCACGAGCACGGAGCGAAGGTGGTCGCAGTTTGCGACGCTTTGGGCGGACTCTACAACCCGGAGGGCCTCGATATTCCGAGCCTGCTGGAGTGTTCGCGGCGCGACGGCACGCTGACGACTCATCCGGGCGGCAAGAAGATTAACAGCGAGGAGCTGCTGGAGCTGGACGTGGACATTCTCGTGCCGGCGGCGCTTGAGAATCAGATTACAAGCGCCAACGCGAATCGGGTCAAGGCGCGGCTTATCGTAGAGGGCGCGAACGGACCGGTTACTCCCGCCGCTGACCAGATTCTTGACGACCGCGGTATCGTTCTCGTCCCGGACATCCTTGCCAACGCGGGCGGCGTGGTCGTCTCCTATTTCGAGTGGGTTCAGGACCTTCAGTCCTTCTTTTGGGAGGAGGACGAGGTGAACAATCGGATGGAGCAGATGATGATGCGCGCCTACCAGAGCGTCATAGACGTGGCGGATCGGGACCACGTGAGCTTGCGCCTGGCCGCATATATCCTGGGCGTTCAGCGCGTCGCCGAAGCAACCACAATACGTGGCATGTATCCGTAGATGGGATGGAGCTTCGGGACCATCGAAGATAGATTAACGCGAGCGTGGCTATTGGAGACTGCCTTGATGACCAAAAGACCGTGCCCGCCAGAATCGTAGGCATATGTCGTGGTTGCCGGGGTGACTCCTGCGCCGTTCTTCTCGGTGACCGTTGTGAGATTGCCCGGCGTGTCGTAGGCGCTCACTACCTGATTACCGAGCGGGTCCACGACGGAAGTCACCTGATTCCTGGCGTTGTAAGTATAGGTCCAGACGTGGCTCAGCGGGTCGGTCTTTGTGAGGACATTACCTGCTGAATCGTAGGTATAGGTCCAATTGTGCCCGCGCCTGTCCGTTATCTGCGTCTTGTAGTAATCCGCATCGTAGGTATAGGATTCGGATACGCCCGCCTGATCCTCCACGCTCGATAATTTGCCGCTCGTGTAGTTATGCTTGACCGTGTGCGAGTTGGCGTCCGTGATGACGGTTTGGGTGCTCGTATATGCGTAGCTGGTCGTGTTGGAGCATCACATACTACTGAATCAACCGAGCGAAAGGAGCTTGGCGACGGCAGGAATTGTTATGGCATCAATTTCAACGAGCCAGTCGTTCCATGCTGTGTGTTTTACGATGCGGCAAATTGCGTCCCAGCCAACGAGAGCCTCAAGCTCTACTCCAACACGGGCTACACTTTCGCCAAAGCCCTCGGGATAAACAACTCCACGGCGTCCAAAAGTAACACGCTTACGAACGCATTTGCGCAAAGAGTCCATGCTCAACATCTTGTGATGTTCGCGTAGTGTCTCATACCGAAGTCGCGCGTAATCGGTCATTCCGTGTAATACCAGAAGTTTTTGGGATGCAAGAAAGGCGAGCATTTCATCGGTCCAAACACATTGTGTCAAGCCTCGCCTCCACATTGTTACTCGGTGATACATTTCGTGGGCCGTAGCAGCCATAATCTGCTCTGGATGTTGATATTCTCTTCGAATCACAATAGTGTATTCACGAACGAGACGATTGCGGCAGCAACCGTCGAAATGTCCCCAAACCAAGACAAACTTTCGCTTCTCATCGTTAGGCACGCCAAACCAGTCCACGCACGAATTGTATGCGACTTGAGCGAAGCTTATAAACTCTGCCTGCAGAATGGGATCAAATAAATTCCGGACGAGCGGCAGATGTATGTTTATCATTGCTCCGGTTTCCCTTCAGTTCGCTGATCATATGGTTAATATGACTGCCTCGTCCAATCAATCCAATCAAACACGGACACATTACATTCATCAAAATATGGCGTTCTTGCTTATGAGTTTGCCCGCCAAGGCCTATCTGCAACCCAAGCGGGCAAACTTAACAGAATCAACAGTCGTTCGGATTCCCGCCTGCCGGATTTCCACCCGGCATCAAGCTCATCATGCCTCCTTTCGGATAGAAGTACAGTAGTGAGGCACTAAAGAAGGACTTTAGAATCGGAAGGAAGCCGTCCACCCCCGTTGACCCCCCTGGTTGTAATGGTTGCCCAGTAGATCCGCCGTTGGTATTCCATAGATTGCTACCGCCTCCATTACCCCCGCCTCCGCTGCCAATCGAGCGTACGATGTCAGGCTTGGGGTTAATCGGAACTGGTTCACCCGTTGGGTCGTCTCGGTATCCGCTTCAGCCAAGCCCGATGATGCGTACGAGTTTCAAGACCCACTTCCGGACGTGCCCGCTCGGATCAAGACAGTTAACAGGATCATGCTCGCAATAGAGATACGGATGTTGGTCTAGTTCGTTGTCCCTTGTAATGAACCTCCCTACTTGAGGATCGTAGTATCTGGCTCCCACATGGACAAGACTGGCATCCCCGTCATTCCTATAACCACTATTGGCGCTGTACATGTAGGGTTCGTGCTGCTCCTCGTCGCAAATCAGTCGTTGATCCGGAATTATTCGCGCTTTACATTGACAGATTCGAGGCTGTCCGATATAATATAAAGCGTCGGTGCGGGGTGGTGTAGCGGCAACACGTCTGGTTCTGGCCCAGAAGACCGAGGGTTCGAAACCTTCCCCCGCAACCAATTGGCGGCCCCTTCATTCATGGAAATGATGGGGCCGCTCGCGTTTCCGCCGTGTTCCTCAGTCCGCTGCCCACCTTTGAAACCATCCGAGCGGGGACGGCGTAGTGTCCGCTGGGCGCGTTCCGAAATACCCCTCCCGTATTGCATCCATCAGCTTTCGAGATGACAATGACCGCTATTCGCGTGGACAACCTGGTGAAAAGCTATGGCGGGGTGCGCGCCGTCGATGGCATAAGCTTTAGCGTCGAGAAGGGCGAAGTATTCGGCATGCTCGGCCCCAACGGCGCGGGCAAGACGACCACGTCAGAGATATTAGAGGGGCTTCGCACATCTGACAGCGGACGCGCCGAAGTGCTCGGCATGGACCTGGGTCGCGAGGCGGCAAAGGTGAAGACGCAGGTCGGCGTGGCGCTGCAATCCACCTCGCTGTTCCCGAATCAGACGCCCTGGGAGCTTCTGGACCTTTTTGGCAGCTTCTTCCCAAAATGCGTATCGCCCGATTCGCTGCTTGACCGCCTTGGCCTCCAGGAGAAGCGGAATGCGCGAGTCCAGACCCTGTCGGGTGGTCAGCAGCAGCGACTGGCCGTTGCCCTCGCGCTCGTAAACGATCCTCAACTTGTCTTTCTGGACGAGCCAACGACCGGCCTCGATCCGCAGGCCCGCCGCTCTCTGTGGGAGGTAATCGAGGAGATGCGCGCGAGCGGTAAGACCGTCTTTCTTACGACGCACTACATGGACGAGGCGGAGCGACTTTGCGATCGCATTGCAATTATGGACCATGGGAAGATTTTGGCCCTCGACTCGCCGGATGGCCTGGTCAAATCAGAGTTCCCTGAGCGCGCCATCGAGTTCGAGGCTCCCGAAGGAACGGCTCCCGAATCGTATGCCGATCTCGCGGGCGTGCTGCGCGCCGCCAGCGAGAGTGATCTCGTTGTTCTCTATTCGGATGCTGTCCAAAAAACTCTCGCCGCTCTACTTGAGCGGGCGGAAACCCAAGGATTGGAGCTGGGCGACATCCGAATTCGACGCGCCACGCTGGAAGATGTTTTCTTGAAGTTGACAGGACGCCGGATTCGTGACTAGAGCGCAGGGCTGCTTGATTGCCAGGCTGTTGGGAGTGAGGTTCGCCAAACATTGAATGCCTATCTTCACCTAACGCGTGCGGGAATCCGCGGATTCTTTAGAGACAAGCAGGGCGTCTTCTGGAGCTTTTTCTTCCCACTCTTCTTCATCTTCATTTTCGGAACCATTTTTGGGCAGAAGAAGGATGGACCGCAGATGCAGTTCAAGGTGGGGCTGGTCGTCCTTGACCCATCACCTGCCGCAGCGTGGGTCCCAAAGGTGTTTCGGAGCGGTGACCTCGCCAAGATCCTGAAAACGACGACCGGCTCTCTGAAAGCGGAGCAGAACCTGCTGAAAGAGGGCAAGCGGGATGCGGTCATCGTGTTTCCAGTGGATTTCGGCGTCAAGCTGCTGTCTCAGCAGACGAGCGATGTAAAGATATTCGCGGATGAAACGCAGCCCCAAACGTCGCAGATGGTGATGGGCTTGCTCCGTAACGTCATCTCGAATATGGAGCTTGGAACTGTGCGCAGATTGGCGAATGCTCGAAATCCCCAAGCATCAGCCGCGCCGCTCTTCCGCGTTTCACAAGAATCGCTCGCTCCCACCGGAAATCGGGCGAAAGAGGACAAGCTGAACGGTATCGACTTCCTCTTGCCGGGAATCCTTGCGATGACTGTGATGCAGTTGGGACTATTTACCGCGATTCCCTTCATCAACATGCGCGAAAAGGGCATACTGAAGCGGCTGCGCGCCACTCCGCTTCCCCGCATGACGATAATCGGGAGCCAGGTGACGCAGAGGCTGTTTATCGGCGTCCTCCAGACGATGGTTATTCTGGCGGTAGGTCTGCTCTTTTTCAAATTCCATATGACCGGCTCGTGGCCGGCGCTGCTCGCGATTATCATCTTCGGCGTCTTTACTTTTATTGGAATCGCATCTGTCCTGGCGTCCATCGCCAAGACGCAGGAGAGCGGCGTGTCCATGGTGCAGCTGGTAAACTTTCCCATGATGTTTCTCTCGGGTATGTTTATACCATTGCAGATACTTCCTGAAGGCATGCGCTCGATCGTTGGCGTCCTGCCCGCCACACATCTCGCGAATCTGCTTCGCCACGTTATGGTCGATGCGCCCTTAACTTATACCGTGCCGGTCAGCTTCGGGGTGATGGCGGCGTGGCTCCTGGGCGGACTCCTCATCGCCGCGCGCACGTTCCGCTGGGAGTAGGGGAACCTCTCCCAACCCCCTCCTTAGTAAGGAGGGGGCTTAAATGGAACACCTCCCCCAACCCCCTCCTTAGTAAGGAGGGGGCTAACACCAACCTGGGCGAAAGCTCGAATCTTCCGCCAAAGCTCCCCCCCCGTCCCGGGAGGGGGCCTGGGGGTGGGTACGGGGCCAGGGTTGGCGGAGGTTTCTATACAGTCTCTAAGAGACAGGAACCGTATTTTGGCCGCTCGGAGTTTGATTTTTGGCAAGTTGGTCGCAACTGAATTCGAGCCAGCGGGCTGCCGCGCTTCATGACGAGGGACCGGCAGCAATCCACGCGGGGCCGGGCAGCGGTAAGACACGGGTGGTCGCGCTTCGGGCGGCCCGTTTGGCTGAGCGCGGCTGCCGCGTGCTCGTTACCACCTTCACCAACGACGCGACCGAGGAGATGCGGTCGCGAATCTCCCCGCTCGTCCCGAAAAGCAGCCCCGGAAGCGCCCACATCACCACGCTTCACGCGCTCTGCCTCGCCGTTCTCCGTTCCCAGGGCCTAAAGTTCCAAATTCTCACCGATGAAGGCCAGCGGCGTGGAATCGCCGAAGCCGCGAGGGCGTTGGAGCTGGAGGGAGGCGTCAACGGCTTTCTAACCCGCATGGGCTTCTTGAAGAATACCGGCGAGAGCGCGAGCGGTTACAAGCATGATGGCACTTACGAGGACCGCGAGTTCGCGGGAGCATGGAAAAGCTTCGAAAAGATCAAGGTGCAGCGCGGCCTGAAGGAGTTCGACGACTTACTGATCGACGTAGCCAATCTGTTAAAGCAGGACGCTGTTGCGCTGCAAAAATGGTCCAATCGATTCACCCATATTCTCGTAGACGAGACGCAGGACATGAACCGGCCGCAGTACGTCATCGCCCTGGCCCTGGGGCAGCATCACCACAACGTGATGCTGGTGGGGGACCCCGACCAGTCACTCTATGGATTCCGCGGCGCGGACGGAGAGACGTACCAGCAGTTCGCGGGACACCCTACGACGCATATCTATGAGCTGAAGGAGAACTACCGCTCCACCCGCTCGATTATTACCTTCGCCGACAGCCTGATTCGCCAGGACGAGAATCGGAGGCCCATACATTTCGTCCCGACCAGGAGTGAAGGGACGCCCGTTCGCTGGAGCCGGTTTGCAGACGCGGATACGGAGGCGCTGGCGGTGGGAGACGAGATATTGCGGCTGGCGGAGAAGGGCGCGAAATTCAAGGATATGGCGATTCTCTATCGCCTCAACGCGCAGTCGGAAGCGTTTGAGCGTAACCTCGCGGCGCTGAATATTCCCTTCATAACCCGGCAGGACGGCGACTTTTATGGCCGCAAAGAGATCGCCGGAATGATGGCCTACCTCGAGTTCTTCACCAATTATGATGATGAATGGCTGCTCGCATTCCTCAATCTCCCGAATCGCAGGCTGTTACGCTCCGTCGGCTCCGAAATGCGGCGCGTGGCAGAAATGCAGGGAAAGACGGTCTGGCAGAGCCTGCCCGATTTCACCGCGCCGGACCTGAATTCTCACCGCGCAGTCCGGCATATGCTGGGGGAGCTTCAGCAGATCGATGAGCGCCTGCCTCGGGCCGCGAATGCGGGCGAGGCGGTCAAGACCATTCGCCAGATCTGCGAGTTCGACGCCTGGCTCCGAATCGAGGAGGTGGACTCCCGTGACAACGACCGTATCCAGAACCTCCAGAGAATGCAGGACGCCGCCTCGCACTATCCGACTATTGCTGACTACCTTAGGGCGGTTCGCAAAGTGCGAGAAAACAACGAGCGGATGAAGGCCGAGATGAAAAAGAAGCGGCAGGAGGAGGATGCGGTTACGCTCTGCACGGGTCACGCCGCGAAAGGGCTGGAGTGGCGATATGTCTTCGCGACAGGATGGTCGGAGGAGATTCTACCGCACCGAAAAGCCGAGGACGTGGATGAGGAGCGACGAATCGCCTACGTGATGGCTACGCGTGCTCGGGATGCACTGGTCATCTCCTCGCTTCAGAATTGGAACAGCGCGACCGTCTCTCCGTCTCGATTCCTAACAGGCTTGAATGTCGGGTCTATCGGCGAAGACATTGTAGAGGTTGAGGACGAGTTGGCCGAGGAGGCGTTCGGAGGACTGTTCATTGGATGAGGCCGAAAGCGCGTCCGACGGCCGGCGCGACATCCGGGTGCACCTTTGAATCGGGGAAGGTTCCGTAGCGGGCGGGTCGGCGGATAGAGCGCGCAAACCGATCCCAGGTCGCCGCGAAGAGCCGCGGCGCGTTGGGCTGTTTGCGCATCGCGGCGAGTACCGCAAGCTCGTTGGCGAGCAGAATGTCTTCGCGCCTTTTACCTATAGCCAGCAGAAACGCCGCCCGATAGTAGTCGTTTGCCACCATGAGCTTATCCGCGCGGTAGATTGCCACAACCCGCCCACGCGTTGCCTCTGAAATCTCGGTTCAGTCGCGGTGCTTCTCAAAGAGACTGTTTAATTCCTGAGTGCCCTCGCTATGTTCGAACTCTTCCTGCCTCGCCGGATCCAGCCGCTTCCCCAGCCTCTCGAAGATCGCGGGCATCGACTCCTGAACCGCGCGCTCGAATTTGGTCTTCGATTCCGCGAGCGGAGCCGTGAGAAAATCGAGTCTGAGCGGGTCCGTGACCGCGGTATCTCCTTCCTCATCGATCGGATCGGCATGCTGACTGCCGCGCTTATCGAAGTGTGACTGGCTTACGAATCTCTGTTTCCGGTGAATTGTGACCAGGAATCGGTATTCGGCGAGCGCGGGAAGACTCGTGTAACTCTCGTTAATGGCGGCGAGGATGCCGAGTTCTCGGGCGATCAGGTAATCGTCGAGCTTTTCTCCATGCTGGAAAACCAGTGCGGCGTGGTCGAAATCCTCGCCGATCACCAGCATGTCTCGTGCCAGACGATCAGAAACACGCTTTCGACGCTCCGAATCACGCCGCTTCATCCGGCGAATCTCTTCAGGTGGATATGGCGGCGGCTTGGATCGGTCCGCCTGATCCTCCTGGGCGATCCTGCGAAGCTCGGCGGAAGTCGGTCCGTCCGGGACGTCCGGGGCGGCGAGAACACGGTTCGACAAGAGCGCAAGCACAGCGATCACGGCGAAGCATACTTGAAGACGAAACATAAGGATTCTATCCCGCGCGCAGCATAAACTCGCTCGTATCCGGCGCGGGAATCGGGCGGCCAATCTCTTGAGCAGTTTGCATCCACAAATGCGCGGTTTCCCGCACGATTTGCAGCGCCTGCTCTTGCGTAGCGTCATCCGCCATACAACCAGGCAGTTCCGGCATCTCCGCAAGATACGCCTGGTCACCTTCGCTCCACAAAATCACGACCTTGTATCTATCCAACTCAATCCTGATGCTTTTTGCGACTCAGCACCCTTCTTGTTTAAGTGTTCTTTCGTCCGGCAGGACGAATGGCCGCAGGCCCTTCAGCGAGTGAATTCATTCACTCGCTCATCGCAGAACTTTACCCGCCCGGCGCAATGAAGAGGAGCATCAGGATGAAGTGGCACGCGCTGCCGCCGAGCACAAATACGTGCCAGAGGTCGTGGGCGTCGAATTTGCCGGGCCAGAGATTGGGCCGCTCCGTTGCATAGATAACCGTGCCGACGCTGTAGATGATGCCTCCGGCGAACAGCCAGCCGATCGCCGCGGGCGGCAGGGCGGCGCGCAAAGGCGGCATGGCAATGACCGCCAGCCACCCCATTCCGAGATAGAGCACGACCCGCAACCAGCTTGGCATCTTCTTCAACAGCAGGATTCCGGCGATACCTAGCCCGGCCATGACCCATTCGGCGGCAAGCATGGACCAGCCCCAGGTTCCTCTCAGCGTTACAAGACATACGGGTGTATACGTTCCCGCAATGAGCAGGAAGATTCCGACGTGATCGAAACGCATCAACCGCTCGACCCTGCGCTCGTCAACCGTCAGGGAGTGATAAAGACAGCTCGCCGAATAAAGAATGATAAGGCTTGCGCCATAAACGGCAAAGCTGACCGTATGCCAGACGCGCCCGCCCGCCACGATAAGCAGCGTGATGAGCGCTGCGACCGAGAGTACCGCCCCTACGCCATGGGAGACGCCGCAAAACGGGTCTTTTATTCTTAGTCGTTTCCACTCATTCCCAGCCATTGCAAGATCGCCTTCTACTAACGTCTTGGTTAGCCAGTATGAATACTATGAACATAATAGCCCTTTCCGATTCGTCTTTATCATATTCATAATGTTCATACTGGCTAAATCAGCGGTTTCGCCATCTTCCGATGCGGTAATGTGACCTCTTCATACGGCTCGCCAAGCGTTTCATAACCCAGTTTTAGATAGAAGCCCACCGAAGTTTCACGGGCGCTCAGTTCCATTCGGGTAAACCCGCGCTCGATCGCCACGATTTCAGCGTACTCCACCATTGCCTGGCCGATTCCCTGGCCTTGAAAAATGGAATCCACTGCCACTTGGCGCATCTTGATTACGCCGCCGGTCAGGGGATGAAGAACCAGGCAGCCCGCCAGGGCTCCGGTTACGAGCATGGCAATGTGCAGGTCGCTGCATTCAGTAGCCATCTCATCAAGTGTAAATCTCAAGCCGAGAGGCTCACGTAGAATACGAAGCCTGAGCTTTACGGTTTCTCTATAGAGGTCCGAATCGTGTTCAACCAGTATTGTGGAACGTAGATCGGTCAATTTGTCACTTTGTCAATGGGGTAAATGGGTCAACGAGTAAACGGAGGGCCGCTCATTGACGCATTTACCCATTTACTCGTTGACTGATTCACATGTCTACTTGCTGAGCGAAGACGGCAGTATGACCGGCGCGAAGCGGTAACGGTAGACTCGCGAAATCAGATCCGGGGCCTTGGGGACGAATACGTCGGCCCATCTGTCGGGGTCCAGCTTGAGTGCGGTGTTCAGGTGCTCCGTGATCTTTAGGGTCTTGTCCAGCAGCGAAAGGTTGAGCGCCGTGGCAACGTGAACGTCGGCCCCGTTCTTGTCCTGTTCCAGCAGAGTGGCCAGGAGCGGCTCGGCCTCATTCGCCCTGCGCTGCCCGATGAAAGAGAGCGCCTTGCCCATGAGCGTGTAGTTGCTTTTTGGGTCCATCTTATATGCGACGTCGAGCATCTGGTCCGCGGCCTCGTAGCGCTTTGCATCCCGGCTGAGCATGATCTGGAATCCGCGCTGCACGTACGCTTCCGCAAGCAGCGGGTTAAGCTCCATCGAGCGGACCAGAGCCTTTCGCGCATCCTGCGCATCGGGCAGCAGGTAGGCGCGCAGAAGCTGGACGTCGGCGCTGTCGGGGGCGATCGCTACGGCCTGCTCCGCTTCTTCCCGGGCCTTTTTTGTCCGTTTCATGGCGAGGTCCGCGTAACCGGCAACGATGAGCGACGGCAGGTTGCGGTTCTCGACCCCGTCCTGCACCAACTCGCGCGCCTTGGTGAAGTTATGGTCGTTGAGGGCGATCACGCCCAGAAGCGCCTGTGTGCTTGCGTCGCCATGCTTGGCCCGAATAGCGCTCCGTGCGGTCGACGCGGCATCTCGCGGCCGGTTCGCCATTATCATGGCGAGTACCATCCGATTTACGCAGGCGATAGGAGCATCCTCGGACGCGCCGCATTTCTGGTAGGATTGAATTGCGCCGATCCAGTTGCGAGAACCGAAAAGTATATCCCCTTTGGCCGTGGCATCGGCGCCCGCCGCCGCCGCGCGGATGTCCTGTACCTTCTTGAAGAGGTCCATGGCCGAAGCGGCATCCTTAAGAAAATCCTCCGTGCTGTCGGCGGCATCGGCGTGGGCCATGTGCAGCGCAATCAGGTCCAGCCGGATGGCGGTATCGTTATCCGCCAGGGTCGCCTTCTCCAACGTGTTGAGGGCCTCGCCAATCTGCCCGCGCTGGCGGAGCACGCCGGAATAGGCCCGCGCCGCGGAGAGATTCGCCGGCTCTATCTTGAGGGCGCGCCGCGCGAATCGGGCCGCCGAGTCTACGTTCCCGTCTTTCAGTGCCGCGAGCGCGGTCTCGGCATGCGCTTCCGCGCCCTTGCCGAGGTCATTGTCTACTGTCACGTTTATTTTCGCGCTGGAGGTGTTTCCCTTTGCGTCGAACGCGACGGCCCTCAATATGTGCGCGCCTTCTGAATCGCTTAGCGTATCCCACTCGATTTCATAGGGCGTGCTGCTGTCTGTTCCCCTAAGCTTGTCGTCAACGTAGAACTCGACCTTTTCCACCCCTTCGCCGCCGGGAGTCGTCGCTTTGACGGTAATGGTCGCGGTATCGCTGACCTTCGCGCCGTTCTCCAGAACGAACTTGACGGTGGGCGCGAAGCGCAAGCCGGGTGTGCCGGCAATACAAGCAAGGGTAAGGGTAAGCAATGAGAGCGCACAGGCTAGCTGGAGCATGATGGCAGGGCAGCGGCGGGGGTGAGAACAGGCGGGCATGGATTCCTCCAAAGTTGATAGCAGTCTCGTGTGGTTAAAACTACTTCACATGCTTACACAGTTAATGCGTATATTAGACGCCTATGAACATTTATAACGGATTCTTTAAGTGCAAATGAGCGGGAGTGCGTGCGGCGAGCCACGCAATGTCGGCGGCGATCTCCAGCGGCGGCGTGTCGGCCTGCGAGCGAATTGTAAAGGTGGCCCGGGCGGTCTCACCGGGTTTCAGTATGTTGAACATCGCCCGGTCAGACGGCGAGACTGTCGCGCCCGCGGGCCCATCGGCTCCGAGGCGAACCATTGAAACGGACTGCTGACCGGCATTCGTCAGTTGAACCGTAACGGCATACTTGTTCGGCGTCATGGTATCGGGAGCGGTAACAGCCAGCGAAGGCAGTAGGTTCAGGCAGCCCGCGCTCAACTCGGTCAGTGCGGATTGAAGGCGATCGAGCGCGCCGTCGAGCTGGTCGGCGCCGGTGCGGGGGAGTCTTCCTTGTCCACGATAGTTCTGGCATAGGGCCTGCGCATGGGCCACGGTGAGCAACGCGCGATGAATGTATCGCAGGCTGTCGTAACGCTTCTTTGGCTGAATCCCCTTCGCCAGCGCCCCCAGGTGTCCTTCGCATTCGTTCAAGGGAATCATGAGAATCCGGCATTCCGACGGACGTGCAGACCTCATGGCTCGTACGCCGCTCTTAACGGAATCGTATCTCCCCTGGACCTCGGCGCATCGGTTCGTAAAGCGGTATACCGCTAATGAGCCGGCCGCGAGCGAACCCGGTTTGGAGACCTTTCCGGTTCCGCCGAGCACAACACTCTCTAACCGCTCAACCCGTGCGGAGGTTTCCGGCATTTTCATGTCGAGCACGAGCCTGTCCACCGAGTAGACGCCGCGGTTCAGCTTCACGCTCAAGTCGAAAGGCGCTTTCTCGTCACCATTGTTTCCATTGTTCGCGACGAGTATTGCGGCCCCGTCCGGTATCCTGGCGGCGTAGACGGACAACGGAGCATTCGGGGCAGCCACAATAGGCGACGATGGTGAAGTGAGCGAAGTAAGCGATGCAGCCGAGGTCCGTGAGGCAGCCGAGATAACGGGGGCACTCGCGGTAAACGAAGTAAGCGCTGAAAGCCGCGCACCCTTCAATGAGACCCAGGATTGCCAGGGCGGCGATTCAGGATTGATGCTGGATGGAAGGCGGCATTCCGAACAGGCTTCTCCGCTCTGGCCTTCCATGCGAGCCGCCGTGTCTACGGTAATTCTATCTATCGCGCGTCTGAAGTTTCCTTTTGCCGACAAGCGCGACGTTGTGGAAGCCGAAATGGAATTGAGGCTGCCGGCGTGGATGGGATTTCCAGGACCGAAGAGATTGTACAGTGAAACGGAGAAGAGGAATAGACAAGCCGACGCTGCAAATGCGCGGCCCTTCCGCAAGCTGCGTAATTTGCGTAATTGAAGTAATAGGCGTGTCAACAGGCATCTCCCGGCAGACGATCCTCGGTAATCCCTGCAGCCACTGCAGTCCCCGCAGTTCCGGCCTGCAGCTGAACGTCCTGGCGGACAATCTTGACGCGTCGCTCGAACTCTTCGCGATCCAGCATTACGCGTCTTCCGCACACCCCGCACTTCAGCCCAATATCGGCTCCGGTGCGCACCACCGTCCACTCGAAACTTCCGCAGGGATGCGGTTTTCGCAGAGTGATGCAGTCTCCAACAGCCACTGAAACAAAGTTCGTCACGGAGTATACCGCCCCTTCACACCCTATCATAAACTCTATTATAACACAAGCAGTACAGCCGGACGGCCAGAGCATCTTCAATGCGCAGCACGCTAAATAGGGCCTGACCTTTCGGTCAGACCCTATTCTATAACAAGAAGCAATCGCCGCGCAGCCATGAATGCCCGCTACGTACCGCTCCCGGTCTGAACACCATGCGCAACTTTTGCTGGGCCGCGCTGGGTCACGATATGTACTTTTTTAGGTTTGTTTCTGTCGCTGTTTGGTTGTCGATATTCGGTTTTCGGTATTTAGTTTTCGCTATGCGATTGTCGTTATTCGGTTTTCAATATTCGGT